>DNCF01000091.1 GCA_003484545.1 Massilia sp.
GCGGCATGGGGCTGCTGCTGGGCGGCGTGCCGGGCGTGGCGCCGGGCCACGTGGTCATCATCGGCGCCGGCGTGGTCGGCACCAATGCGCTGCAGATGGCGGTCGGCACCGGCGCGCGCGTCACCGTGCTGGACAAAAACATCGACCGTTTGCGCCAGCTCGACCTGGTCTACGGCAACCGCATTGCCACCCTGTATTCGAACGCGCACGCGATCGAGGAGGCCGTCGTCTCCGCCGATCTCGTCATTGGCGGCGTGCTGGTGCCGGGCGCGGCGGCGCCGAAGCTGGTCACGCGCAACATGATTTCACGGATGAAGAAGGGGTCGGTGGTGGTCGACGTGGCGATCGACCAGGGCGGCTGTTTCGAGACTTCGCACCCGACCACGCACGCCGATCCGACCTTCGTGGTCGACGGCGTGGTGCACTACTGCGTGGCGAACATGCCGGGGGCGGTGGCCCGCACTTCCACGTTCGCATTGAACAACGCCACCATCGGCCATGCCGTGGCGCTGGCCAGCAAGGGCTGGCGCCAGGCGCTGGAAGATGACGTCCACCTGCGCCAGGGCCTGAACGTCTGCCAGGGCAAGGTCACCTACCAGGCCGTGGCCGAGGCCCTGGGCTACGACTACACGCCCGCCGCTTCGCTGCTGGCCTGAACGATCGATCCTTCCGTCTCCAGGCAAAAGCGCCTGACGATGTGAAAGGCATAACGCGCGGCCACCGACTTCACGAAACGCATGAAGTCGGTGGCCGCGTTTTCATTGGCGTTGTCCGAAATCGTCCGGATCACGGCGCAGGGCAGGCCGAGCTCGTGGCAGACCTGGGCCACCGCCGCCCCTTCCATTTCCACCGCCACCAGCCCGGGCAGCGCCGCATTCAATCCATTGATGTGCTCGCGATCGTTGACGAACTGGTCGCCGCTGGCGATCAGGCCGCGGTGGATGCGCGGCCGCGACAGGTGGAAGGCCGCTTTCTCGAGCGGATCGATGGCCTCGATAAAATCGTTGTCCAGGAAAGACTGGGCCGCTTCCATCAGGCGCGCGCCCAGGCGGTGGTCGGCCGGGAAATGGGTCAGGCCCGTCAGCGGCACTTCAAAACGGGGAAACAAGGGGCTCGCATCCATGTCGTGCTGGACCAGCGATTCGGCCACCACGATGTCGCCGACTTGCACCGTTTTATCGCCGGCGCCGGCAACGCCCGTAAACAGGATGTGCGTAACTCCGAACTTCTCCACAAGCGTTGCGGCCGTCAACGCAGCTGCAACCTTGCCTATACGCGATAAAACGCACACAGCGTCGATTTCCCAGAGTTGTCCGAGCCAGT
The DNA here is from genome assembly GCA_003484545.1 of Massilia sp. Taxonomy (GTDB): domain Bacteria; phylum Pseudomonadota; class Gammaproteobacteria; order Burkholderiales; family Burkholderiaceae_D; genus Telluria. The sequence goes on from DNCF01000091.1 coordinate 1,324, forward strand.
ACTCGCGCTGACCATGGATGAGCTTGTAGGGCTTCTCCATGGCCTCCACGAGCCCCTGCTGTTCTTCGTACAGCGCGCTGATGATCCCTAGACGCATATTTTTGCTTGTTGTTTGGGTTGAAAAACGCTGTGCAGCAGGGTTTTCGGCACCTGTTGGGCGCTTTATGCCCGCTGTTCGCGGTGTTTTTGCTGTTTACAGTAGTAAACGTATATGTATACAGCTGGTAGTGATAGTAAACGATGATGCTGTTGTGGATAAGAAGAGATTTCTCCACAAGATCAGCGGTTTACGTGCGCGCGAACTGGCTGGACAAGGATTGTATCGAGCCTGCATGGATGTTGGAAAAAAAACGCCTTGTCTTCAGTAAACGCGTTTCTGCACATCCGATCCTGTGGATATTCAGCGGCTTGTCCACAGTTGAGCCGACGTCGCGCCGAAAAAGCGGCGCTCACTGGACCTTAGATGAACGGCGCGGCCTCGACAGCTTGCAGGTCGATAGCGTCTGCGCCGTCCACGCGTTCATCATTCCCGTGCATGACCAGGCGAAGCAGCGTCACCTGGACCGAGGCATGGAGGGTAGGGCGGATCCTGCATCGCTTGAAACGCGTGGGCGGCGCAACTGCCGCGTGTTTTTGATACCAGGGTGGAGCTGTCCACCCAACGCCTGTTGTCGGCAACCAGGTCGAAGTCGTGTTTCTCGCAAAGCACGGCAATGTCGCAAGCGAAACGCCCGCAGACCGTGTCGGTTCCGTCGTCGGCAAGGCTCGCATCGTCGCGACTTCCTGCCAAACCGCTTTTTGGTCGACCAGACGACAGCCTTCGTCCTGGCCTGTAGGGCGAGCGCGACCTTGTCCACGGTGCGCGGCACTTCTCTTTTTAATACATAGAGATAAATATAAAGCTGGTAGTAGTAGTAAACGGCCACCGAACTGTGGATAAAGTCGGTTTACTCCACAGCGTCAAGGGTTTACGCGTTTTCTGAAGTGCTGAACAAACCTTGCGTCTGGCTTGCATGGAATTTGTACAAATTTTTCGGTCACGCGAAAGCCAGCCGTTCTGCACATTCGTTCCTGTGGATATACATGGGCTTGTCCACAGTTGCCAGGCGATCAGCGGCGCTTCTGGGGGCGTTTTGGTTTGCGAGCAGGGGCAGGCGCTGGACGGTCAGCGCTGGAAGGCAAGGCAGAGACGCGTGAGGCGACGATTGCGGCTTTGCGCCAACAGTTGCATTAGCGCGAAAAAAAATTTTTGCCGAGCGCACAGCGCGAGGCTCGCCAGGTTTACAACCAAAATCTGTATACAACGATAGTAGTAGTGTTAACAACTGCCGTTTTCTGTGGATAAGCGGGTTAACGGACGAGAAATCAGCGGTTTACGGGCGGTATAAGCCGGTGGTTTGCCGCTGTATGTTCCTGGTGGCAAATCTGGACAAAAATCCGGACCGTGGAAAAAGCCGCGTTTTTGCACAATCGGTTCCTGTGGATATCAAGAAGCTTATCCACAGGAGGGGGTCTGGCGTATCGTTTACGATCTGGTAAGCTTGCTGTTGTGAACTGAAACGCGATGCCCGGACGGGCTTCGGCGTGGCTGTGCACGCCGTGTCATTGCGGGCCGCTGGGTGGAGCGGCGTTGCGGGAGCGGGTGCGCAGGCTAGCGCCAATGCGGATCAGGAAAGGCGTGCGTTGTCCGGCTGGGTTTGCGTGCCGTCCGCCGGCGTGACCTCGGCTGCCAGGATGTAGCCATTGCCCCAGGCGGTCTTGAGCAGCTGCGGCTGGCGCGGATCGGCCTCGATTTTCTTGCGCAGACGGCTGACCTGGCTGTCGATGCTACGGTCGAAGGCTTGCGCTTCGCCGCCGGCGGTCAGTTCGAGCAGGCGCTCGCGGCTGAGCACCGTGTTTGGATGGGCGACCAGCACCCGCAGCAGGCGCCATTCGGCGGCGCTGATCGAGATGGGCGCCCCGCCAGCATCGAGCAATTGCCTTTTTTCGAGGTCGAACAGCCAGCCGGCGAAGCGGTAGCGGCCGTCGGCCGGAGCGCCAGGCGAACGCAAGGCGCGCTTGGTACGGCGTAACACGGCATTGATGCGCAGGATGACTTCGCAGGGACTGCAGGGCTTGACCATGTAGTCGTCCGCACCGCTGCCGAAACCGGCCACCAGCTGCACCGGGTCGTCATTCCACGCCAGCAGGATCACCGGCAGCGCCGCTTTCGCGACCAGCGAACGGCACAGCGCCAGCGTGTCCAGCCCGGGCGAGGGCAGGTCGAGCAGGGCCAGGTCGAAGCGCCCCTGTTGCAGCAGCCGTTTGGCCTCGGCCACCTTGCGCGCTTCGCTCACCGCCATGCCGTACAGGCGCAGCTGCTTGCCCAGCTGTTCCCGCGCCGCGCCGTCCTGATCCATCAACAGGATCCGCATCCTGTCCTCCATCGCATCTTCCTTCTTGCACCGTCCGCTGTGCCGGCTTGACACAACTTGACAAACTTTTCGTTCATTAAATGATTATGATAATCATTATCATTTACAACGTTGTGGTTTGACAAGGTCGAGAGGCCTGTCTGCCTTTCCTCGATCATGTTCCCTGTACACACGCATACCGCGGCGTTCCGCCCGCTGCTGCGCGGCGCCGCCATCTGCGCCGCTTTCTCGAGCGCGCTCTGGATGAGCGCGCCTGCCCAGGCCGCCACCGTGACCGACGTGTCCGGCCGCAGCGTCGCGGTTCCCGCCAAGGTCGAGCGCATCGTCGTCGGCTTCGGCGTGTTTCCGGCCTTTGCCGCGGTCGAAGGTGCGGACGCCGCCAAACGCGTGGTAGCGCTGGGCGCCGACCTGAAGGACCGCACGCCCGCCTTGTACACCGCCTTGCAGGCACGCCAGCCGGCCCTGGGCAAGATTCCCTTCCTCGGCGCCGAGGACAAGGGCGGTTTGAGCGTCGAGCAGGTGCTGGCCCTGAGACCGGACGTGGCGATCTTCGGCGGCGGCGGTCCGGTCAGCGCCAAGCCGGGCAGTTTGCAGGCCAGGCTCGAGCAGGCCGGCGTGGCCGTTGTCTACGTCGACTTTCGTTCCCATCCGACGAGCAACACGGTGCCGAGCATCCGCACGATTGCAAAGCTCATCGGCCGTGAACAGGCGGGCGAAGACTTCGTGCGCTATCACGAAGAACAAATGCGACGTGTCACCGACGTGGTGGCGGGGCTGCCCTCCGCCCAGAAGCCGCGCCTGTTCATGGACATGCGCGCCGGCGGCGTCAAGGAATGCTGCGGCACCCCGGGCATCGGCAACTATGGCGACTTCATTGTGGCGGCCGGCGCCGTCAACGTCGGCGCCGAGCTGCACCGGAACGTGCTCGGTTCCGCGAAACCGGAAGCGATCGCCGCGGCGCGGCCGCAGATCTACGTCGCCGGCGGCGCCAGTGCGGCCGGCTCGGCGGTCGGCGTCCAGCTCGGCGACGGCATCACGCCGGAACAGGC
>DNCF01000087.1 GCA_003484545.1 Massilia sp.
CGCGCGACAGCCTGGTCTTCTGGGGGCGCGACGCGCCCGCCGGGCTGGCGCAGCTGGCGCAGCGCAGCGGCGCCCGGCTGGTGCGCATGGAGGACGGGTTTGCCCGTTCCGTCGGCCTCGGTTCCGACCTGATCCGGCCGCTGTCGCTGGTGCTGGACGAGCGCGGCATCTATTTCGATCCGACCCGGGTCTCGGACCTGGAGCAGATCCTTTCCACCGCCGCCTTCGGCGAGGAAGAGCTGCGGCGGGCGGCGCAGGTGAGAGCGTTCATCGTGCGTCATGGCGTTACCAAGTACAACCTGGAGCCGCGCGAGCGCGCGCCCTGGCCGAGTGCCGGACGGGAGGTCGTGCTGGTTCCCGGGCAGGTCGAAGATGACGCCTCGATCCGCTACGGCTGCGTGGATGTCAAGACCAACCTGGGCCTGCTCGAGGCCGCGCGACGCGCCCATCCGGACGCGTTCATCGTCTACAAGCCGCACCCGGACGTCATGTCCGGCAATCGCGCGGGCAGCGTCGCGCTGGCGCAGGCCAGCCACTTCGCCGACCTGATCGAAACGCGCCTGTCGGTCGTCAGCTGCATCGACGCCTGCGATGTCGTGCACACCATGACCTCGCTCACCGGTTTTGATGCCTTATTGCGCGGCAAGCGTGTCGTCGTGTATGGCCAGCCCTTCTACGCAGGGTGGGGCCTGACCGAGGACGTGTTGACGGATGGCGTGGCGTTCGGCCGGCGGCAGCGGCGCCTGAGCCTCGACGAGCTGGTCGCGGGGACCCTGCTGCGCTACCCGCTCTACTGGGACTGGCAACTGAAGGGCTATGCCAGCTGCGAAGCGGTACTGCGCCAGCTGGTCGAGACACGCACGGCACTCGAGCACTCCGGCGAACTCGAGAAGTTGCGCCTCGGGTGGCTGCGCCGCCAGCGGCGCAAGCTGGCGATCCTTGCCCAGGCCATGCTGGCCCAGCACCGATAAGGCGGCCGCCATCCGTGGCGCCGCAGGCATTCCACCGGTTTGGCGCTCGAGCATTGTTTGTTTCCCAAAACAATCGCCATTTTCTCGGGAAAACTGTCGCATTCAAGAAACATTGTTACAAATGTAGAGATTTGAGGAAAGTTTCTTGCCTATAATCAGGCCAAAAATTTCCCACAGTAACTTTCCCCGCTCTACGATGAACGCTCGCCTTGACGCTAGCCAATTGGCGCGATATCGGCAAGGTGATTTCACTTTGCCTGCTTTTTACCAACTGCTGCAGTGCCGCCGCGTGCTGATGTTGCAAGGGCCGATGGGGAATTTTTTCAATCGGGTTGCCGGCTGGCTGGATGAGCACGACATCGCGGTTCGCAAGATCAATTTCAATGGCGGGGACTGGCTGTTTCACCGTGGCCTGGACGCGACCGATTACACCGGAACGCTCGACGATTTCCCTGACTTCGTCGAACAATTCCTTGTGACCCACCGTATCGACGGTATCGTCTGTTTTGGCGATTGCCGCCACTACCACGTCGCCGCCAAACGTGTTGCCGATGCGCTCGGCATTCCTTTCCTTGTCTTCGAGGAAGGGTACGTGCGGCCTGACTACATCACCCTCGAGTGCGGTGGGGTCAACGCCCAGTCCCGGCTTTCGCGCAGTCCGATGTTCTACCGTGCACTGCCGGAAGTCGAGGTGACGCCGCCGAAGCCGGCCTACCCGAGCTTCCTGCGCGGTGCCATGTCCGCGATGTTCTACTACGCAGCGGGCCGCCTGTTGACGGCACGTTACCCACATTACCGTCATCACAAGAAATTCTCGATCCGCTACGAAGCGCGTACCTGGGTGCGCTCGTGGGTACGCAAACACATCAACCGTCGCCGCGACAAACCTGTCTTCGAGCAGCTTTTGCGGGAACACGACGGCAAGTATTTCGCCGTGGCCCTCCAGGTCTACAACGACAGCCAGGTGACCAGCCACAGCCCGTATAACGACGTACGCGATTTCATCCGCGAAGTGATGGCATCGTTTGCCGCAGGCGCGGACAGCCGGTATCACTTAGTATTCAAGCACCATCCGATGGACCGCGGGCAGCGCGACTATCGCCGTCTTCTGGACAAGCTCAGCGCCGAGCACGGCCTTGCCGGCCGCGTGCATTACGTGCACGACGTGCACCTGCCGACGCTGCTGCGCCACTCGCGCGGCGTTGTGACGATCAACAGCACGGTCGGGCTGTCGACGCTCTATCACGACAAGCCGCTCAAGCTGATGGGACGGGCGCTCTACGACCTGCCGGGCCTGACCTACCAGGGGGCGCTCAACAGCTTCTGGAACGACGAGTGCAAGGTCGATCGCGGATTATGGCGGCGTTTCCGCTCCTACCTGATCAGCCAGACCCAGTTGAACGGCGCATTTTACGGACGCAACTTCCACACCTTGTTGGAAGAGGCCAACGCTGCCCGGGCACGCAAGCTGTCGAAGCCGCTCATCACCAGCCCGGCATTGCGCGACCAGGAGCTGTTCGAATGGGACGAGGCACAGCCGAGCATGTGAACGCGGCCGAACGCGTGCGTTCGTGAAACCCGCTACAGCGACATCTTCAGCATCAGCAGCACGATATTGCCCTTGCCCTTGCGCATCGACAGGTGGGGCACGTAGGTGGCCGTCAACTGGGCCTTGTGGGTGCCGAAGGAGGCGACCGGCAGGACCGCGGGGAAGGGCCGGCCGTCGAACCAGTCGTGGCGCCGGATCAGGAGGGCGGTCAAGCCGGCGCTGACCTCGTATTTCGATACCACTGGAAATACCCATTGGTGTACATAGCCCGCCATCCACTGCGGCCGCTCGTTCGAGTCGCGAATGCGGATGACGTACACCCCTTCGTCATTGCCGCGCTCGTTGCGGATGCTGCGCCCGATGCCGCCGCCCAGGGTGCTCTCGTTCATCTTGTTCAACTGCTTCTGGGTATAGGTATCGCGGTCATGCCAGGCGTAGCCGGACAGGAAGACGTCCCAGCGCGCCCTGGTGGGCGAGTCGCTGTCGATGATCATGGCGGAGCTGAACGGGTTCTCGGGTACGGCCAGTTCCCCGCTCGCCTGCGCCGCGCCGGCGAAGAGTGCGGCAACGCACAGAAAAGATGTGACGCAGAAAAATTTCACATTTGAAACGATACCCATAGAGCCCCCGATGACAGTGGACGTGCATAAACCAGTTCCACGGCAAACTTGCCGCGTGTTTGCAAGACATCCCTGCCAGCTATTATTTCCCTTTGGAATCAAGGGTTAAGGTGTTGTTATGCTCTGCTGGACGGTTTTTATTGTAGAGCTAGTATGCGCAGCGCGTAGCACAATTGATAGCGATTTTTACAACATCCGTACATTTTTGCTCTGCATCAGAATTAACAATTTGAATGATTCCTTGGGGCAACTTTTTCGGCCAAGTATGAATTGGCGGGACTTTTCCTCCTTGTTCTAGATATAGCCGTGCGGCAATAGCGGCGATAATCGGGGTTCGACATACAAGGGAACGGCAAGGGAACAGGCATGGCGGACAGCGACGCAGAAAAGACAGAAGACGCGTCACCCAAAAGACTCGAGAAGGCGCGCGAAGAAGGCGACGTTCCCCGGTCGCGCGAACTGGCGACCTTCGCCGTGCTGATGACGGCCGGCGCCGGCCTGTGGATCACCGGCGGCAGCCTGGTCGGCCGTCTGTCGGGCGCGCTCGAGTCGGGCCTCAGCCTGAACCGCGAGCAGATCTACAACCCGACCGTGCTGCTCGAGCGCATCGCGGCCGACGTCGGCGGCGTGCTGCTGGCCTGCCTGCCGCTGGCCTTCGCCATCATGCTGGTCGCGGTGGCCTCGCCGCTGATGATCGGCGGCTTCAACTTCAGTTCGAAAGCCTTTACTCCCAACTTCATGAAGCTCAATCCGATCAGCGGGCTGGGCAACATGTTCTCGACCAATGCCCTGGTCGAACTGCTGAAGGCCATCGCCAAGACCCTGCTGGTCGGCGCCGTGGCCTGGGTCGTCGTCGTGAGCGAGATGGATGCGGTGCTGGGCCTGGCGGTGGAGCCGCTGGGCACCTCGACCGGCCACCTGGCCAGCCTGATGTGGCGCGCCTTCCTGTTCATCGTCGGCGCGCTGGGCGTGATCGCGGCGATCGACGGTCCCTACCAGATCTGGCATTACGCCAACAAGCACAAGATGACGCGCCAGGAAATGATCGAGGAAGCCAAGGAGTCGGACGGCAATCCTCAGATTAAAGGGAAGATTCGCCAGATGCAGCGGCAAATGGCGCGCAACCGCATGATGCAGAATGTGCCCACTGCCGACGTCGTGGTGACCAACCCGACCCACTACGCGGTGGCGCTGAAGTACGCCGACGGCCAGGCCGGCGCGCCACGCGTGGTCGCCAAGGGCGTCGACGAGGTGGCGGCCAAGATCCGCGAACTGGCCAGGGAAAACAAGGTCGCCATGCTCGAAGCCCCGGCCCTGGCCCGTGCGCTGTACAAGCACACCGAGATCGACGACGAGATTCCGGAAAAGCTGTACTCGGCCGTGGCCGAAGTGCTGGCCTACGTGTTCCAGCTGCGCAATTACAGCAAGGTCGGCGGCCACTATCCGGATCGCCCGACCAAACTGCCGGTGCCGCCGGAGATGGACCCGCTCGATCCGGCGTCACAGAAGCAGCAACCGCAACAACCGCAGCAACCGCAATAACCCGATACCGATAACGGAGCAATTCGATGAATAGTGTGAGACTGCCCGCCTGGCTGAGCGGACTCGGCGCCCGGGGCAATGCCCTGGCCGCGCCGATCCTGATCATCCTGCTGCTGGCAATGATGATCCTGCCGCTGCCGGCATTCATTCTCGACCTGTTCTTCAGCTTCAACATCGCGCTGTCGGTGATCGTGCTGCTGACCGCGCTCTACACGGTCAAGCCGCTCGACTTCATGGCCTTCCCGGCGATCCTGCTGGTGTCGACCATGCTGCGCCTGTCGCTCAACGTCGCTTCCACCCGCATCGTGCTGACCGAAGGCCACACCGGTGGCGCCGCCGCCGGCAAGGTGATCGAAGCCTTCGGCCACTTCCTGATCGGCGGTAACTACACCGTCGGTATCGTGGTGTTCGTCATCCTCACCATCATCAACTTCACCGTCGTCACCAAGGGCGCGGGCCGTATCGCCGAAGTGGGCGCGCGCTTCGCCCTGGACGCGATGCCGGGCAAGCAGATGGCGATCGACGCCGACCTGAACGCCGGCATGATCGGCGAGGCCGAGGCGCGCAAGCGCCGCGCCGAAGTCGGCCAGGAAGCCGAGTTCTACGGCGCCATGGACGGCGCCTCGAAGTACGTCAAGGGCGACGCCGTGGCCGGCATCATGGTCACCCTGATCAACGTCATCGGCGGCCTGATCGTGGGCGTGGTGATGCACGACATGGCCGTCGGCGACGCCGCCAAGACCTACACCCTGCTGGCGATCGGCGACGGCCTGGTCGCGCAGATTCCTTCGCTGATCATCTCGATCGCGGCCGGTATGGTCGTCTCGCGCGTGGCCAACGACCAGGACATCGGCGGCCAGATGGTCGGCCAGCTGTTCGCCAAGCCCGAAGTGCTGTACATCACCGGCATCATCATCGGCGGCCTGGGCCTGATCCCGGGCATGCCGAACCTGGTTTTCCTGCTGCTGGCCGGCGCCCTCGGTGGCAGCGGCTACCTGCTGGCCAAGCGCGCCAAGGATGCGCCGCAGCGCGAAGCCGAAGCCGCGGCCGAAGAGGCGGCCGCGGGCGCCGCCAAGGCCGCGTCGAGCGAGACCGAGGAAGCGACCTGGCAGGACATCATGCCGGTCGACACCCTGGGCCTGGAAGTGGGCTACCGCCTGATCCCGCTGGTCGACAAGACCCAGGGCGGCGAGCTGCTCAAGCGCATCAAAGGCATCCGCAAGAAGTTCGCCCAGGAAGTCGGCTTCCTGGCGCCGCCGGTGCACATCCGCGACAACCTGGAACTCAAGCCGTCCGCCTACCGCATCACCCTGAAGGGCGTGGAAGTGGGCACCGGCGAAGCGGTCAACGGCCAGTTCCTGGCGATCAACCCGGGCATGGCCAGCGGCACGCTGCCGGGCCAGCAGACGACCGACCCGGCCTTCGGCCTGCCGGCCGTGTGGATCGAGGCCAGCATGCGCGACGAGGCGCAGAACCTGGGCTATACCGTGGTCGATGCCGGCACCGTCGTCGCGACCCACCTGAACCACCTGATCACGACCCACGCCTCGGAACTGCTGGGCCGCATGGAAGTCCAGGCGCTGCTCGACCACCTGGGCAAGGAATCGCCGAAGCTGGTCGAAGACCTGGTGCCGAAGGTGGTCTCGCTGTCGACGCTGCAAAAGGTGCTGCAGAACCTGCTGCTCGAAGGCGTGCACATCCGCGACATGCGCACCATCATCGAGACCCTGTCCGAGCACGCGCCGCAGACCCAGGACCCGAACGACCTCACGGCGCTGGTGCGTATCGCGCTGGGACGCGCGATCGTGCAGCAGCTGTTCCCGGGCACGAACGAGCTGAGCGTGATGACCCTGGACAACCGCCTTGAGCGCCTCCTGATGCAGGCCCTGGGCGCGGGCGGCGACGGCACCGGCATCGAGCCGGGCCTGGCCGACACCATCGCCCAACAGGCCCACCTGGCTTCGCAGCAGCAGGAGGCGATGGGCCACACGCCGGTGCTGCTGGTGCCGGGCCCGCTGCGCGTGCTGCTCTCGCGCTTCCTGCGCCGCGCGCTGCCGCAATTGAAGGTCTTGTCGCATTCGGAGATTCCGGAAACCAAGACGATTCGGGTGACCAGTTTGGTGGGCGCGCAATAAGACGCGATGCCGGGTAGCGCCAGCCCTGCTTTGCTTGTGCACAAGCTAAGCTCCCGGTAACATGCCGCCACGGTGCCGATAGCGGTGGGATATCCTTCCATTTGAAGCAGATTTTTGACTGCCACGGCAGCGGGATGCGTTTTGCCCGGAGCAGCAGGCATGGAGTTAGCGGGAAATGGCATGTTGATCCTTCTCACCGGCCAAAACGGGCAGATCGGCTTTGAATTGCAGCGCGCACTGATGCCGCTGGGCGAGGTGGTCGCACCCGGCCGGTCGATGCTCGACCTGGCGGACGAGGGCGCCTTGCGCAGGCTGGTGCGCGAACTGCGTCCCGACATCATCGTCAACGCCGCGGCGTACACGGCAGTCGACCAGGCAGAGTCCGACCGGGCGGCGGCCTTTGCCATCAATGCCGAGGTCCCTCGCGTGCTCGGTGAAGAGGCGGCGCGCCTGGGAGCGCTGGTCCTGCATTTCTCGACCGATTATGTGTTCAACGGCGAACAGGATAAACCGTACACCGAGCGCGACGCGCCGGACCCGCGCAACGTCTATGGGCTCGCCAAGTTGCAGGGTGAGCAGGCCCTGGCTGGCGCCTGTGCGCACCATCTGATCCTGCGTACCAGCTGGGTGCTGGGCGCGCACGGGAGCAATTTCGCCAAGACAGTGCTGGGCCTGGCCAGGGAGCGCACCGCCTTCGGCGTCGTGGCCGACCAATACGGTGCGCCGACTTCCGCCGCGCTCGTGGCGGACATCTCCGCCCATCTGTTGCGCCAGCACTGGCGGGAGCGCGGCATCGACTTCGGCACCTGGCACGTCGCCGCGGGCGGCACCACGACCTGGTACGACTACGCGCGTTTCGTTCTTGCCGAAGCCCAGGCAGCCGGCATCGCCCTGAAAGCCGGGCCGGACGCGGTACAGGCGATCGGAACCGGGGACTACCCGACGGCGGCAAGGCGGCCACGCAATTCGCGTCTCGACACCACCGGCTTTTGCACGACATTCGGCCTGCGATTGCCGCCGTGGGAAGAGGGCGTGCGGCAGGTGCTGAAACAGATTTTCGAGAGCGCGCAATGGTCGCAGTAAAGCGCGGCCATTACCTGCTCAGTCTTTTGAATTGATCGAACATGCGACTGGACGTTACGCCGACAGCCATTCCCGAGGTGCTGATACTGGTTCCACAAGTCTTCCGGGATGCGCGCGGCTCCTTTGTCGAAAGTTTCAACGCGCGTGAATTTGCCGCGGCAACCGGCGTGGATGCCGTGTTCGTGCAGGACAATCACAGCCTATCGGAGCAGGGCGTGCTGCGTGGCCTTCATTATCAGATCAGGCATCCGCAAGGAAAACTGATCCGTGTTGTCGAGGGCAGTGTGTTCGATGTCGCAGTCGACCTGCGGCGATCGTCGCCTACGTTCGGACGATGGGTGGGCGAGGTATTGAGCGCCGAGAACGGCCGCCAGATGTGGATTCCCCCAGGCTTCGCACACGGATTCGTCGTCCTGGGCGAACGCGCCCAGTGTCTTTATAAGACGACCGATTACTGGTATCCGGAATTCGAGCGCACCCTGCTGTGGAACGATCCGGCAATCGGCATCGATTGGCAGATTGCGTTCGTCCCGCAGTTGGCGAGCAAGGACGTGAACGGACAGCCGTTGAGTGCAGTGGAAACGTTTGACTGATCACAGCGCTCTGCATTTCCCTTCCGTTGGCCATCCATGTGGCCGCCGCGCTCCGGGACGCAGCAAACCCTCCCGGCGAGAATTAGCCCCATTTCCCCATCCTTTTCGGTAGATGGTTGCTTCACGGCATCGTCAATAATCTCTTCCGTAGACAGGCGACCCATGCCTGCAACGAACAGACCAGAAGCAGTGCGGAGAAAAAGATGAATGTGAAGAAATTTACAGCGGCAACTTCCCGTGAGGCCTTGCGCAAGGTGCGCGATGCGCTCGGGCCTGACGCCGTCATCCTCTCGAACCGGCCCGTCGACGGCGTGGTCGAGATCCTCGCGCTCGACAACGACGACGTCGCCTCGCTCGCTGCCCCGGCCGCCGAGTCCGAGATGGCCGCGCCCCAGCCGCGCCTGGCCCATCTCGACAGCTTCGAGCCAGAAGCCCCGGCCTTCGTGAATCGCCGCGCCGCAGCGCCGGCAGCGGCCCCGGCCCCGGAACATGTCTTCGCTCCGCGCCGCGCGCCGCAGATGGAGCCGGAATTCGAAGCCGCCTTCGG
>DNCF01000243.1 GCA_003484545.1 Massilia sp.
CTGGTCTTCGCGGTTGGCGTCGATGTGGGCTTCGGTAATCGCCAGCGGCAGTCGGTAGCGCTCCCAGACTTCGGACAGCAGCGGGCCGATGCCGGCGGTCGGCGTGGCCAGTGCGCGCGAGGCCTCGATGTCGGCGCAGGGGATGCCGTCGGCCACGCCGCGGTGGTGCTGCGGGTAGCGCTCGGGACGATGGTCGAGCCAGCGCTCGCTGGTGACGTAGTAATTGACGCCGATGACGTCGGGCGGGCAGGGGTTGTCGCGGAACCAGAGGATGTCCGCTTCGTCGATGCCGGTGCCGACCAGGTAGTTCCAAAGCTTGTGTTCGGGACCAATCATGCCGCACAGCAGGTCCCAGGCCAGCCAGCGGCGCTCGTTGTAGAAGTCGGCGACGTGCGCCAGTTCCGGCGTGCTGTAGGTCTTGCCGAGGTCGTCGGTTTGCACCAGCTTGGCGTTCGGGTTGACCTTGCGGATTTCGCGCATGCACAGCACCACGGCGCGGCATTGCACCAGCAGGGCCTGGATGAAGCTGCGGTCGTCGCGCGCGTGCGGGTACCAGACGCCGTACAGGCCGGCGAAGCGGGCGGTGGTGCAGGGTTCGTTGACCGGGGTGTAGTACTCGAGCCAGGGGTAGCGCGCGGCGACCGCGGCGGCGTATTCGGCCAGGCGCTCGGGGAAGGCCGGGTCGAGCAGGCTGGTGTCGCGCGGGCCGCTGCCATGGTGGACCAGGCCGGCGATCGGCGTCACGCCGGCGTCAACCAGGGCCGGCAGGCGCTCGTCCGGCCAGCTCCAGTCGGCCTTGTCGACGCCGTCCGGCGCGGTGCGTTCCCAGAGCACGGGGTAGCGAATGGCACGAATGCCGAGCGAGGCGAAGCGCTGGACGTCGCAGGCGCGTTGGGCGTGACCGTTACGGTCGAGCTGGCTGAAGTAGTCGTCGCGGACGCGGTTGACGGTGCACTCGAGGCCGCCCCAAAGTTCCAGTGGGCGGGGTTGGCTGTTCGGGCTCGTATTAGTATTCATCATTCACCACTCTTTAAAATTTTGACAACAAAAACTTTTTAGATGGCCGCCGAAAGTAAAAGGTTCGGACAGGTTTGATCGGGTCCCCCGTGCCCGGTGTGCGAGGCGCTTGCCCTGAAGACGGTTGACAGCGGGCCGCCAACCTGCAAACATGCCATCCATGAATTTTCTGAACCCACACTTCTCGTTTTGCAACTGGTGGCGCCGCTGACAGCGCGCGGCCCAGTAGAGAAGATGTGACTCAATGAACGCCGCCTCGATTCAGGTGGCGTTTTCGTTTGCGCGGCAGGATCGAGGCTCAACACAAGGAAACTCGATGAGCTTGCAAGACACCCCAGCAAACGCGCCAGGCACCCCGGCTCCGGCACACGTGATCCTCACCGGCGACCGTCCGACCGGTCCCTTGCACCTCGGCCACTACGTGGGCAGCCTGCGCAACCGCGTGGCTTACCAGGACCAGTACCGCCAGTTCGTCATGCTCGCCGACGCCCAGGCGCTCACCGACAACATGGATGACACCGGCAAGGTACATCGGAATGTTGTCGAAGTGGCGCTCGATTACCTCGCGGTCGGCATCGATCCGTCGCGTTCCACGATCTTCATCCAGTCCCAGGTTCCGGAACTGGCCGAGTTGACATTTTATTATTTGAACCTCGTGACCGTCGCACGCTTGGAGCGCAACCCGACTGTCAAGACGGAGATCCAGCTGCGTGGCTTCGAGCGCGACATCCCGGCCGGCTTCCTGACCTACCCGGCCAGCCAGGCCTCCGACATCAGCGCCTTCAAGGCGACCCTGGTGCCGGTGGGCGAAGATCAGATCCCGATGATCGAGCAGTGCAACGAGATCGTGCGCCGCATGAACCGCATCGCCAAGCGCGACATCCTGGTCGAGTGCAAGGCCCTGGTGCCGGAAATCGGCCGCCTGCCGGGCATCGACGGCAAGGCCAAGATGAGCAAGTCGCTCGGCAACACCATCAACCTGGGCGACAGTGCCGACCAGATCCGCGCCGCCGTCAAGCAGGTCTACACCGACCCGCTGCACCTGAAGGTGTCCGACCCGGGCCACCTGGAAGGCAACGTCGCCTTCCTCTACCTCGACGCCTTCGACCCGGAGAAGGAAGCGCTGGAAGAGATGAAGGCCCATTACGTGCGCGGCGGCCTAGGCGACAGCGTCGTCAAGAAGCGCCTCGACACCGTGCTGCAGGAAATGCTGGCCCCGATCCGCGCGCGCCGCGAAGAGTATGCCCAGGACAAGGGGCAAGTGCTGGCCATGCTGAAGGAAGGCACGATGAAGGCGCGCGAAGTGGCCGCAGGGACCATGGACGAAGTGCGCCGCGCGCTGGGGCTGTCGTACTTCTGATTCTTTCGCAGGGTGGGCGGCGTTGACGCAGGGTGAACGCAAGCCGTCGGGTATCGCCGCCCACCCGGCGTCCCGCCGTCCACATTCCAATACCCCCGGTATCGTCAAACGCTCCCCTGTCATCGGCGCTGGTTGCAGGCTTTGTCATGTGACAAGCTGCGCGCATCGATATTTCAGGGGAGCATTTCATGAGCAAGGGCTTGCGCTTGACCGAGCAGTGGATGACGCGCGCGCTGTGGCTGGTCGCCTTCATCTTCGCCGGCTTCCTGATCGGGCTGGGCGGGAAGATCGTCGACAACCTGTGGCACGTCGAGGCGCCGCTCACGGTCGAGCAGTTCATG
>DNCF01000241.1 GCA_003484545.1 Massilia sp.
GTTATCGTCAGGCTAGTTATAAGCAAAACCCCGTAGAGTGATCTCTGCGGGGTTTTTTGCGTTTCGGCGCCTGGCTTTTCACGCTTCTTTTTCTCTTCAAGCCGCAAGCTGATCATCCGGTCAGACCGCGTGGGCACAAGTGCCCACCCTACCAGGGATCCCGGGTGCTTGACATTATCGATTTCCCGTTCTCTTCGTGCCGCGGATGCTCGACCGGGTGGAGCGCGTGGGGACGATTGCCTACGCCGGCCGCCCCACTCTACAAAACCGATGCGCGGTGAATATCTGTATCAGAACTGATCACCTGGCGTGACAGCTGTGCCGCCACAACTGTTCAGTTTTCGAACAGACGCGCCCGCTCCATCCACGCTCGGCATTGGCATGTCCCTTGCTCGTCCTATGGTTGGCTTGAACTTTCAAACAGGACGACCATGCACAGCCCTGCTTCCGGTTTCCAGGACTTCCGACCATGAACGGCCCGCCCGCTCGCAAGCAGCTTGCTTGCGTCATCGCCGCGGCCTTGCTGCCGGCCGGCGCCGGCGCGGAGCCGGCACTCGATGGCGGCGAGATCGCCCGTGTGGAAGTGGTCGGCATGGCGCCCTTGCCGGGACTGGGCGTGGAACGCAAGCTCCTGCCTTATCCGGTCCAGCTCGTCAGCGACAAGGACCTGCCGCGCGCCGCCGGCGAAAACCTGGCCGAGTTCATGGCGCGCTCGCTCACCGGGGTGAACGTGAACGACGTGTCCGGCAGCCCCTTCCAGAACGACCTGACGTTCCGCGGTTTTCGCGCCTCGCCCGTGCTCGGCAGCGCCCAGGGCATTTCGGTCTACCTGGACGGGGTGCGCGTGAACGAAGCTTTCGGCGACGTGGTCAACTGGGACATGCTGCCCGAGGCCGCGATCGGCAGCGTGCTGCTGGTCCCTGGCGCGAATCCGCTGTATGGGCTGAATACCTTGGGCGGCGCGCTCGCTTTCACCACCAAGTCCGGATTGAGCCATCCGGGCGGCGAAGCCGGGTTGTCGGCCACCGACCACGGCCGGCGCCGCGCCGATCTTGCCTATGGCTGGCACGATACGAGCGGATGGCACAGTTTTGTCGGCGCCACCCTGTTCGACGACGAGGGTTGGCGCGATCATTCGGCCGGCCACCTCGGCAACGTCTTGCTGAAGGTCGGCCGCTCGCAGGGCGATACCGACTGGAGCCTGGCACTGCTGGGCGGGCGCAGCCGGCTGCTCGGCAACGGCCTCTTGCCCGACCTCTTGTATGAAGACGACCGCCGCGCCGTCTATACCCATCCGGACACCACGCGCAACCGCCTGGGACAGGGCAGTTTCAACCTGACCCGGCGTCTCGGCGCCGACAGCGAAATCACGGCCACCGCCTACGTGCGCAACAGCCGCCGCGATACCGTCAACGGCGACCTCAGCGAGGACTACGATGACTACGTCGAGGATTGCGAAGACGGCTTCGATGCAGGCGGCGCCGCGCTCGAACCCGACGAGTGCGGCTATACGCGCGAGGAAGGCGCGGCCCTGCACCCTGGCGTGCTGAACACCACCAGCACGCGCCAGAAGGGCCGAGGCATCAGCGCCGCCTTCAGCACCTTGCGCGGCGCGGACCGTTTCGACGTCGGCTTCAGCTACGACTACAGCAGCTCCGAGTATGCCCAGTTCGAGCAGGAAGCCTTCATCACGCCCGATCGTGAAGTGATCGGCGACCCGGACGAGGAACGCGAGCCTGACGCCTCGGTGACGGGCAGTTCGCGCGCCTTCGGCCTGTATGCGGCGGCCAGTCACGCGTTTTCCCCGGCCACCCAGCTGACCGCGAGCGCACGCTGGAACCGGGCGCGCGTACGCAACACGCTGATCAACGAGCGCGGGCCGCAGCCGACGGAAAGTTTTACCTATACCCGCCTGAACCCCGCGCTCGGCCTCACGCACCAGCTCGGCGCCGGCCCGACCCTGTTCGCGAATATCGCCCAAGGCAACCGCGTGCCGACCGTGATCGAACTCGGCTGCGCGGATCCGGAAAACCCCTGCCGCCTGCCGGTTGGACTGCAGGCCGACCCTTATTTGAAACAGGTGATCGCGCGGACCTTCGAAGCGGGCGTGCGCAACCAGTGGTCTGACGGCCGTTACACCGTGTCGCTGCATCGCACCGTCAACCGCGACGACATCCTCTTCCTCAGCGCGCCTTCGCGCCAGGGTTATTTTGCGAATTTCGAACGCACCCGCCACCAGGGGCTGGACGCCACGCTGACGCAGCGCTTCGGCCCGCTCGGCCTGCACCTGGCCTACAGCTACCTGGAAGCGACCTACGATGCCGACGGCGAACTGTTCACCGGCGCACGCAACGTGCAGGTCCGGCGCGGGACGCGCGGGGCCGGGCTGCCGCGCCACAGCGGCAAACTGTCGCTCGACTGGCGCGTCAACCCGCGCTTCGATCTCGGCGTCGACCTGCAGGGCGCAAGCAGCCTGGGCACCCAGGGCAACGAGGATGGCCTGGTCGAGGATCCGGAACCGGGCGAAGAACCCGAGCGCGGCGACTGGCGCGTGCGCGGACACGTGCTGGTGGGCCTGCGCGCCAGCTACCGGCCGGCCGCCGGCTGGGAACTGTTCGCGCGCGTGAGCAACCTGTTCGACCGCCGCTACGAGACCTATGGCGCCATCGGTCCCGACCTGTTCCCGCACGGCGTCCTGCTCAAGCCGCACGAGGGCGAGGCCGAGTCCGCCCATGCCCGTTTCGTGGCGCCCGGCGCGCCGCGCGCCGTCATGGCCGGGCTGCGCTACACCTTCTGACAGCCGCGGCGCACCTGGGCATCAGAAGGTGTATTGTGCGCTGACGCCGATCATCCACTGGCGTCCCGGCGCGGCTTCGTAGTAGCGTTTATTCGCATCGCCCACGATCACCGAGCCGACATAGCTGCGGTCGAACAGGTTGTTCAGCCGCAGGAACTGGCGAAAGCGCCAGCGGTCGACCGCCTGGCGCGCCTGCACGCGCGCATTGACGATCATATAGCCCGGCGCCGGACGCTCGAGGTTGGTGTCCTCCGGATAGATCTTGCCGCTCGCGATCGTCTCCAGGGCCGCGCCGAAGCGTCCGCCTTCGTCGTTCCAGGCCAGCTCGCCGAACAGGTTCGCGCGCGGCACACCCGGCAGCCGGCTGCCGGCGGGAACGTTCCCGAAGCCGGTTTCATAGGTCGCCCGCAGCACCGTCAGCGCCAGCCTCGCGCTCAAACCGGTGCCGAACTCGCTCTCGAGCGACACTTCCGCGCCCCGGCGCAGGGTCTCGCTGGCGTTGCGATAGCTGGTGCGTCCGCCGGCGGAGGACTCGACCACCATCTCGTCGTCGGTGCGCACCTGGAACAGGGCCGCCTCGACGCGCGCGTTCTCGCCCAGTTTCGCCTTGGCGCCGAGCTCGAGGTGGCGGCTGCTGGCCGGTTTCAGGCGGTAGTTGAAGCCGGTGCCGCCGTTCGAGTAGAACAGCTCGTTCAGCGTCGGCGTCTCGAAGCCGCGCGCCGCGCTGAGGTAGACGTTCAGTTGCGGCGACACCTTGTACAGCGCGCCCAGCACCGGCGTCACCTTGCTGTAGTCGACGCCGCCGCTGTCATCCCCGTTCGACAGGAAACGGTCCTCCACGTCGACGTCCAGGCTGCTGCGGCGCAGGCCCGCCGTCAGCAGCCAGGGACCGCCTTCCCATTGCGTCTGCACATAAGGATCGAGACTGGAGAGCTTGTCGGTCTCGTCGCGCCGCAGCGCGCCGCGCACGCCAAGTTGGGTGCCGATGAAGTTCTCGTAGCCCTGGCGATCGTCCTTCGAACGGCTGTATTCGAGGCCGAATGTCGTGCTGAGCTTGCCGCCGGCGAGCTGGCGCACCATCAGCCACTGGAGGTCGGCGCCGTGGAAGTCGCGGTCGAAGTCGACCACCCCGCCCGAATGGGTGGGCGGCGCCTGGAAGCCGCGCGAAAAGGCCTGGTACTGGACCACCTGCCGCTTGCCGGCATAGGCCGTGACGCGCAGCCGGTCCGGGCCGAAGCGCTGTTCGAAGACGGCGCCGCCCTGCTGGTGGTCGATGCTCTTGCGCGTGTTGTAGCGCTCGGCGAAGGTGCGCTGCGGCGTTTGCGTATCGGTCGGGTCGATTTCGCCGGCGCGCGGGTCGCGCTGGAAAGTGGCCCAGGTCACCCCGAGCGGATCCTCGGTGTCGTCCTGCGTCAGTGTGCTGGCGGTGATGGTCAGGCGGCTGCCGGCGTCCTGCTTGACGCTCAGCTTGGCGAAGCCCTGGTCGCGCCGCGCCGCGCTGTGGTCGCGGTAGCCGTCGGTCTCGAAGCGCGAGGCGTCGATCACGTAGCCGATGCCGTCCGTCTCGCCCTGGGCGTTCAGGTCGATCTTGTGGGTGCCGTCGCTGCCGCCGGATAGCGTCGTCTCGACACTGGGACGGCCCTGGCCGTCGCGGGTGAAGAGCTGGATCACGCCGCCCGAGTGATTGCCGTAGAGCGCGGAGAACGGCCCGCGCAGCACTTCGATGCGCTCGGCCATGTCGAGGTTGAAGGTGGCGGCCTGGCCCTGGCCGTCGGGCATCGAGGCCGGGATCCCGTCGGCGATCAGGCGCACGCCGCGCACGCCGAAGGCCGAGCGTGCGCCGAAGCCGCGCGAGGAAATCTGCAGGTCCTGGGCGTAGTTCTGGCGGTTCAGGACCACCAGCCCCGGCACCGCGGCCAGCGCCTCGGACGCGTTGACCCGCATCTGGGCCGCGTTGATGCGCTGGGCATCGACGATGTCGACCGCGGCGGGGAAGTCGAAGCTGTCCTGTTCGATCCGGCTGCCGGTCACGATGACGACCGGCATGGGCGCGTCCGCAGCCGTAGCTGGCTCGGCCGCCTGGGCCTTGCCGGGGACCGCGAACGCCGCGCCGCCCGCCGCGAACAGCGCAGCGATGATGCTCGGCCGGAAGGGAAGTGATTGCTGCATGCATGTCTCCGTCTGTTTTGGATGCGCCGGGCCGGTGTCGATGCCCGCCGTCTTGCCTCTCCAAGCAATATGCCTGCCATGGTCGACGGGCGTGGCACGGCGCTTGCATTGACTGTGTTCCGGGCGCATCGGCGCCGTCGCCGGGGCAGCTGGCACCACGCATCGTGGCACACCTGTTTCAGATCTGAACAGCTGACACGGCATTGGACAGTTGCCGGCATGCCCATCGTTGGCAAACCCTATCGATACGGAAGAGAACATGAAAACGAGAGCAGCCATTGCCTGGAAAGCCGGGGAACCCTTGAGCGTCGCCGACGTGGATCTCGACGGTCCGCGCGCCGGCGAAGTGCTGGTGGAAGTGAAGGCCACCGGCATTTGTCACACCGATTACTACACCCTGTCGGGCGCCGATCCGGAGGGCCTGTTCCCGGCCATTCTCGGCCACGAAGGCGCGGGCGTGGTGGTCGACGTCGGCCCGGGCGTCACCAGCGTCAGGAAGGATGACCACGTCATCCCGCTGTACACCCCTGAGTGCCGCCAATGCAAATTCTGCCTCTCGCAAAAGACCAACCTGTGCCAGGCGATCCGTTCCACGCAAGGCCGCGGCCTGATGCCCGACGCGACCTCCCGGTTCTCGCTCGACGGCCAGCCGCTGTTCCACTACATGGGTACGTCGACCTTCTCGAACTACATCGTGGTTCCGGAAATCGCGCTGGCCAAGGTCCGTTCGGATGCCCCCTTCGACAAGATCTGCTACATCGGCTGCGGCGTCACCACCGGGGTCGGCGCCGTGATCTTCACGGCCAAGGTGGAAGCGGGCGCCAACGTGGTCGTGTTCGGCCTGGGCGGCATCGGCCTGAACGTGATCCAGGCGGCGAAGATGGGTGGGGCCGACAAGATCAACGGTGTCGACCTCAACCCGGCCCGAGGAGAGATGA
>DNCF01000242.1 GCA_003484545.1 Massilia sp.
GAAATGACGGTACAGCGCCGCTTCCGAGACGGACAGGCGCGCCGCCAGCGCGGCGGTGGTGATCTTCTCGCCCTTGGGCTGCTCGAGCATCGAGGCCAGGGCCTGGAGGATTTGCAGCTTGCGCTGGCCTGGCTTGGTACTTGCCATTGGATGTATGTTTTCTAGTTTTGGATGAGCCGGTGCAGCTGCTTCGGCAACTGCCGCACGGATTTTACTTTGACATCGACATAGTTGGGGTGAATCAACATCTTCGGCCGGGCCGCGGCCAGGGTGCTGCGCTCGCCGCGGCGCAGGTAACCGGTCACCCACACCGTGCGCAGGCCGAGCTGCTTGGCGCTTTTCAGGTTGGCCAGCGTGTCCTCGACCAGGATGCAGTCGCGCGCATCGACGCCGTGGCGGCGCAGCACGCGCTGCAGCATCAGCTTCGAGGGCTTCGGGCGCAGCTGGCGGTGCACGTGCATCTGCTCGATCGCGATGTGATGGGCGAAATGGCGGCCCAGGCCCAGGTGACGCACCACCTGGGTCGCGTAATCGGTGGGGGCGTTGGTGAGCAGGATCTTGCGCCCCGGCAGGCGCAGCAGCAGGCGTCCGAGGCCGGTCTCGGCGCGCATCATGAGGCGCAGGTCGCCGATGTCGTGGGTCTCGCGCAGGAAGTCGGCGGCGAGCACGCCGTGGTGGCGCATCATGCCGAGCAGGGTGGCGCCGTAGCGCTTCCAGTAGCCGAGGCGCGCCGCGTCCACTTGCGCCTGGGTGACCGCGTTGACGCCGTCGCTGAGCACGCGCGCGATATACGTGTTCATGTTGGCGCTGATCGCCGGGAAGATGGCATGCGATGCGTCATGCAGCGTGTTGTCGAGATCAAACAGCCAGACGGGAGACGAAGAGTTATGATTTGGCAAGATTTTTGACACGGAGAGAATATGCGACGTCCGATTATAGTGGTGTTCCTCAGCCTGTTCCTGATGGCGGTCCAGGCCCTGGCCGCCGAGCGCGGCGCGTTGTTCAAGGTCACAGGCAAGGGCCATACGCTGTACCTGTACGGCACCATCCACGCCGGCAAGCCCGAGTTCTATCCGCTCGAGCCACGCATCCGCGCGGCGATGGCGGCCGCGCCCACGCTGGCGCTGGAGGTCGATGCGGCGCGCGACCCGGCCGCCATGATGGCGGCATTCCAGCAGCACGGCATGTTCCCGGCCGGCAGCCCCGGCATCGCGGCCTTGCCGGACGAACGCCGCCAGCGCATCGAGAGCGGCCTGCGCAAGCAGGGCATCGACCCGGCCGCCGTGGTGCAGATGAAACCGTGGATGGTGGCGACGATCCTGGCGGTCGCCGACCTGGGCAAGCTGGGCTACAACCCGGCCCTGGGCGTGGATGCCCACCTGGCGCACCTGGCGCGCGGCGGCAATACCCGCATCGCCGAACTCGAATCGGCGCAGTACCAGGCGTCGCTGCTGAACCGCATGTCCGACGACGACCAGTGGCGCCTGCTCGAGGAAGCGCTGGAAAACATGGCATCGGGCCGCCAGTTGCGCGAGGCGCGCGAGATGTTCGACGCCTACGAGCGCGCCGACCAGGCGGCGCTGGACGGGATCGCGCGCCGGCTCGACAACGACACCACCCTGACCGGCAAGTTTACGCGCGAGGTGGTGCTGAACGAGCGCAACGGACCGATGGCGGACAAGGTGGCCGCCATGCTGGCGAGCGAGAACAATGCCGTGGTGGCCGTGGGCCTGCTGCATCTGCTGGGGAAAAACGGCTTGCCGGAACTGCTGCGCCAGCGCGGCATCGCGGTGGAACGCTTGTACTGAACAGGGGGAGGGTACTGCCGGGAAGTGGTGCCCTTGACGTGGATTGAACACGTGGCCTCTCCCTTACCAAGGGAGTGCTCTACCACTGAGCTACAAGGGCTGGTAGAAACATAAGATCCCGGCGGGCAGGGCCCGCCGTGACGGCGACTGGTGTCGCCGAAAATCTTAGTGCGACCGGATCATAGTGCCAAAAGCCTGTTCGGTCAAGACTTCCAGCAACAAAGAGTGCTCGATGCGGCCATCGATGATGTGCACGGTATTGACGCCCGACTTGGCCGCGTCCAGTGCCGACGAGATCTTTGGCAGCATGCCGCCCGAGATCGTGCCGTCCGCGAACATCTCGTCGATCTCGCGCGCCGACAGGTCGGTGACCAGGTTGCCCGCCTTGTCCTGCACGCCGGCGATGTTGGTCATCATGATCAGCTTTTCGGCTTTCAGGATCTCGGCGATCTTGCCGGCGACGACGTCGGCATTGATGTTGTAGGCCTGGCCGTCCTGGCCGAAGCCGATCGGCGAAATGATCGGAATGAAGGCGTCGTCCTGCAGCGCCTTGACCACCGCCGGATTGATCGCCTCGATCTCCCCGACGAAACCGATGTCGAGGAATTCGCCCGGCTTGTCCTTGTCCGGCATGCTCATCTTGCGTGCGCGGATCAGGCCGCCGTCCTTGCCGGTCAGGCCGACCGCCTGGCCGCCGTAGTGATTGATCAGCATGACGATGTCCTGCTGCACTTCGCCGCCCAGCACCCACTCGACCACTTCCATGGTCTCTTCGTCGGTGATGCGCATGCCTTGCACGAAGGTGCCCTGCTTGCCGATCTTCTTGAGCGCGTTGTCGATCTGCGGACCGCCGCCGTGCACCACGACCGGATTCATGCCCACCAGTTTCAGCAGGATCACGTCGCGCGCGAAGCCGTGCTTCAGGCGCTCGTCGGTCATCGCGTTGCCACCGTACTTGATGACGATGGTCTTGCCGTGGAAATTGCGGATGTAGGGAAGGGCCTCGGCCAGGATCTGTGCCTTGATCTGCGGCGAGACCGCAGTCAGGTCACTCGATTGGTCGTCGGTCTTCAGGCTGGTCAACTGAGCGTTCATGGAGAGTCCGAAATAAATGTGGCGGAGATTTTACAGGCAACACGCCCACCCCTGTGGGCATTATATGGCGGTCTTGTTGTATTTTACGGTGTGACCGGCCGGGGATGGCCGCCGATGGATGCTTGGACGATATTACACATGACGAAAGAAACCTGTCGCGAGGCAGCACGATGAGTACCTGCAGCCGCTGCGGCGCGCGCTTCGGCTGCGCCATGGTCGACGGTGGCGCCGGCCCCTGCTGGTGCACCGAATTGCCGCCGGCGCTGCCGGTGCCCGGGGTGGACGCCAGCTGCTGGTGCCCGGCCTGCCTGCGCGCGCACATCGAGGAGCGCACGCGCGGCGCAGGCCAGGCGGAAGGGCACGAGGTGCCGCCTACTTCTGGGTCCTGAAGAAGCGCATCATTTCGCGGCTGGCGTCCGGCCCGCGGCCGTCGGTATAGCTGCCGTGGGCGCTGCCGCCCGACCAGGCGTGGCCGGCGCCGTGGATCAGCCAGTGCTCGGCATGCACGCGGCCGTCGGCGCGCTTGTGCGTGGTGCGGGTATAGGCGTGGCCGTTCGGCACGCGTCCCGGTTCCACCGCCATCGCCTCGGCGCTGTCGCGCGCCGGCGCGACCAGTTCGTCGCCATTCGCCGGGTGCACGGTCTTGTCCTGGTCGCCGTGGAACACGATGATCGGAATCGGACGGCCAGGCTGCTGCCGGCGCCGGAAGTCGCCGTTCATGGCCGCCAGCGCCGAGGGCAGGTCGTGCGCCGAGGCGAACGGCAGGCCGGAGTGGACGCCGACCGCCGCGTACAGCTCGGGGTAGAGCGTGCCCATGATGGTCGCCATCGCGCCGCCGGCCGACAGCCCGGCCACGAACACCTGGGCCGGGTCGACCGCGTATTCCCCCATGATTTGCCGGGTGAGGCCGGCGATGATCGAGGGCTCGCCGCGGTCGCGCTGCTGGTCGGCGTCGTTGAACCAGTTCCAGCAACGCGAGGCATTCGCCTGGCGCGACTGCGCCGGGTACACGACCAGGCAACCCATCTCCTCGGCCAGCATGTTCATCTGCGTGCCCTTGGCGAAGTCGTCCGGGTCCTGGGTGCAGCCGTGCAGCATCACCACCAGCGGCGCCGGGGTGCCTGCATAGGTGCTGGGCACGTACAGCTTGTAGCTGCGGGTGCCGGCCGCGTTCGTGAAGCTGCCGTCGCTGAAGCTGCCGGGCAGCAGTGGCGCCGGTTCGTTGGCGGCGGCGGCGCCATTGAAACCGCTACCCAAGCCGCTGCCCAGGTTGCGGCTGAGTTCAGCCAGCATGTCGTGCATGTCGGTGTTGTTCGGGCCCGGCGCCGCGCCGCCGTGCAGGGGCGACAAATTGCGCATCTGCTCCTGGGCGGCCTGGGTCATGGCCGAGGCGTTTTTCAATGCGTCCTCGATGACCTTGCTCGTGTCCACGGGATGACGGTGCATCAGGTGGCGGGTTGCGGCACGCATTTGCGCCAACAGTTTGTTATTCAATTTCATGTGGCTTCCTTTCCGTTCGCCTTGGCGGGCGCTTGGCAGGCGCTTCCTGTCTAGCGGATACGCTCCGCCAGGGCGGCTTTCAGGGTATTGCTTGCGTGGAGCACCCCGAGCACCGTGATTGATTCGATGGTGGCCAGTGCCAGTTCGACGGACACGTCGCTGGCGATGCTGGCCATGCCCAGCACCTGGATCTGCAGGCGGACCCCCGCCTGCTGCGCCGCTTCGAGGTCGGCGCGGGAGTAATGGTGCATGCCGAGCACCAGGCTGCGGCGGGCGACGGTTTGCCGCACCACGTCGGCATGGGCATTCAATTGGTTGCGGATCGCGGTGCGGATCAGGTCAGTGCGGTTGCTGTAAAACCCTTCGCTGACCAACAGGTCGATCTGGCCCAGGTCGATCATTCCGAGGTTGATCGTGATTTTTTCGGTGTCAGCCACCTTCGGTTTTGGCTCACTGGCTTTGACAATTTGGCCGCCCATCCTTACACCATCCTTTCGTGCGATGCATATTTACCATCCATTCGCCATCCACCTGGATGGTGAATCGAGCGCTCAGTGTACGCCTCTCAGCCTGAGGGTCAAGCGCAATTCGTTTGAATCGGGTAATCTCTTCGCCCATGAGTCCAGAATTGCAACCCGGCCTGCGCTTCGAATGGCGCTATACGGTGCCGCCGCGCGCCACCGTCCCCGAGCTCTACCACGACACGCCTTTTTGCCGCGACATGCCCGACGTGCTCGCCACCGGCTACATGGTCGGCATGATGGAGCTGGCCTGCCTGAACGGCATGCTGCCCTACCTCGACTGGCCCCATGAGCAAAGCCTGGGCACCATGGTGAATTTCCGGCACTTGGCGCCGACGCCGCCCGGCATGACCTTGACGATCCACGGCGAAGTCACGGAAGTGGAAGGGCAACGCGTGCGGTTCAAGGTCGAGGCCTGGGACGATGTCGAGCGCATTTGCGAAGGGACGCACGAGCGTTGCGTGATCGATACGGAACGTTTCAATGCCCGTATCGCGCGCAAGACCGCGGGAGGCGCGGCATGAGCCTTTCCCACCCTGAACTGCAGACGCCGGTGCCTTCTCCCTGCATCAACGTGTGCGAGATGGACAAGGCGAGCGGCCTGTGCCGTGGGTGCATGCGCACGATCGACGAGATCGTCGCCTGGGGCTCGGCGGACGACGACTACAAACGCGCGGTCTGGAAGGAAATCCGCCGCCGCGAATCCGAACTGGACTTCGGCTGATGACGCCGCGCCTGCCCGCCACCATGCAGGTGTTCGAGCGCGGCTGGCTGTCGTCCAACAATATCCTTTTTACCGGCCCTGACACCGCCCTGGTCGACAGCGGTTATGTGACCCATGCGCCGCAGACGCTGGCGCTGGTCGATCGGGCCCTCGATGGACGCCCGCTCGGGCGCCTGCTCAACACCCACCTGCATTCGGACCACTGCGGCGGCAACGCGGCGCTGCAGGCGGCCCATGGCTGCCATACGGCGATTCCGGTGGCCGAGGCGGCCAAGGTCGCGGCCTGGGACGAGGATGCACTGAGCTACCGCGCCACCGGCCAGCAATGCCCGCGCTTCGGTTTCGACGCCGTGCTGGCGCCGGGCGACGAACTCGACCTGGGCGGCCTGCGCTGGCAGGTGCTGGGCGCGCCGGGCCACGACCCGCATGCGCTGCTGCTGTTTTGCGCGCAGGAGGGCGTGCTGATCTCGGGCGACGCCTTGTGGGAGAACGGCTTCGGCGTGGTGTTCCCCGAGCTGGCGGACGAACCCGGGTTCGACGAGGTGCGCGCCACGCTCGACCTGATCGGCACGCTCGACGCGCGCGTCGTGGTGCCGGGGCATGGACGCATGTTCGGCGACGTGCGCGCGGCTTTGGGGCGGGCCGGTTCGCGGCTCGATTACCTGGCGGCCGATCCGCGGCGCAATGCGGAGAACGCGGTCAAGGTGCTGGTGAAGTTCTTGCTGCTGGAGCGGCAGCGGATCGTTTTGGCTGAGTTGCCGGCGTTGCTGGCGTCGATACCCGTTGTCGCGGCTGCGCTGAGCCAGATTAAACGCCCGCATACCGATACACCCCAACACGACGCCTGGCACGACCTCGCCACCTGGGCCACGAACTCCCTGGTGCGCGCCAAAGCCGCCCGCATCGACGGCGCCTGGCTGGTCGACGCATGAATTAGAGCGCAAAATCTAGCACGACCGTGCTTTTTTAACACTATAATCGACCAGCTGGTCCGATCAACTTTGCCGAGAGCGCCCATGACCTTGCCTACCGTACTGCAAAACCTGTCCCTTCCCGTCATCGCATCGCCGATGTTCATCGCCAGCGGCCCGGCCCTCGTGGCCGCCCAGTGCAAGGCCGGCATCGTCGGCTCCTTCCCGGCGCTCAATGCCCGTCCGGCCGAGCTGCTCGACACCTGGCTGACCGACCTGCAGCGCGAGCTGGCCGAGTACAAGGAAGCGAACCCGGACGCCATCGTCGGCCCGATCGCGGTCAACCAGATCGTCCACGCCTCCAACGTGCGCCTCGAGCAGGACGTCGCGGTCTGCGTCAAGCACCAGGTGCCGATCATCATTTCCTCGCTGCGTGCGCCGCCGAAAGAGATGCTCGACGCCGTGCACGGCTACGGCGGCATCGTGCTGCACGACGTGGTCTCGATCCGCCACGCGCAAAAGGCGCTGGAAGCCGGCGTCGATGGCCTGATCCTGGTGGCGGCGGGCGCGGGCGGCCACGCCGGTTCGCTGTCGCCGTTCGCGCTGGTCGGCGAAGTGCGCAAATTCTTCAAGGGCCCGATCGCGCTGTCCGGCTCGATCGCCACCGGCGACGCCATCCTGGCGGCCCAGGCGATGGGTGCGGACTTCGCCTACATCGGCTCGCGCTGGCTGGCGACCAAGGAATCGAACGTCAGCGAGGACTACCGCAACGCCATCGTCGAATCGAGCGCGGCCGACATCGTGTACACCAACCTGTTCACCGGCGTGCACGGCAACTACCTCAAGAAATCGATCGTGAATGCCGGCCTCGATCCGGACGCGCTGCCGGAATCGGACAAGAGCAAGATGAGCTTCGGCGACGGCGGCTCGAAGGCCAAGGCCTGGCGCGACATCTGGGGCGCCGGCCAGGGCGTGGGCCTGATGGACGACGTGCCGACGACCGCCGAGATGGTCGAGCGTTTGAAGGCCGAGTACGAGGCGGCGCGTGCGCGGCTGGGGCTGGCGAACCTGAAGTAATCCGTACGGAGAGTGATCGTGTGTCAGCGATCACCGCGTGGGCGGAGCATCCGCCCACGCGGTGTCCACCCTCGCTTACGCGTCGGGCTTCGCGTCCGGCACCGGATACGGCGGCGCCGGTTCCACGCTCAGGTCTTCCGGGCGGATCGACCACAGGCCCGGCAGGTTGCGCCAGTAGCCGTAGACGTCCATCCCGAAGCCGACCACGAATTCGTTCGGCAGCGTGAGGCCGGTGATGTCGGCCTGGATCGGTTTCGCGCGGCCGATGTTCTTGTCCGCGAACACGACGACGATGACTTCGGCGGCGCCCATGTCGAGCAGGCGCTGCTTCACGTGGGCCAGGGTCTCGCCCTCGTCGAGGATGTCGTCGACCACCACGATGGTCTTGCCCGCCACGTCCTTGCGCGGGATGACCTTCCACTGCACTTCTCCGCCGCGGTCATCGTCGCCGTAGCGGCTCACGTGGATATAGTCGAATTCGAGCGGGAAGCGCAGCTGCGGCAGCAGGGTGCCGGTGAAGACGACGGCGCCTCCCATCACGCCCAGTACCAGCGGGAAGCTGGGGTTGTCGGGATTGCCGAAGCGCGCGTTGAGCACGTCGGCCACTTGCCGCACGGCGGCCTGCACTTCTTCGGGGCTGACGATCTGGCGCGCATTGGCAAGCAGGGCGCGGGCACGGGCGTGGTGATAGTCTTGCATGGTCATTCCGGTCAATAAAGTTTCTTGGTGATTATGCGACAACTGGGGCCGCAATGCGGTTTCAGTTGGATAGCGTTTCGTCGGCACGCCTGTCCTGGATTTCGCGTTGCAGCTTCTTCGTGAGTTTCGCGAACACGAGCTCGTACGAACGGCGCAGCAGCTGCGCGGCCTCCTCGTCGGACACGGCGGCGCCGGCCTCGACCTGCACCCATTTTGCGCGTGCGAGATAGGGCGCGGGAACGATGCCCGGGCGGTCGGTCAGTTCCAGGAAGCGCTCGTCGTCGACCTTGAAGCTCATCGCGCGGGCCGGCGCCGTGTTGCGCGTCACCGCGAACATCTTCGCACCCACCGAAAACACGAGGTCGTCGCCCCATTTGGTGTCTTCCGTACAGCCGGGGAAGCTGCGGCACAGCGCCTTGGCGGCCTCGAAATCCATGTTGTCGTCTCCCTGGGGCCGCGTCTGCGCGCAACCTGTTTGTTGTCGATTTCCCCGAGTTTACCGCGACCGGGGCAGGGCGGATGCATTTCGATGTTTTAACGCAAGATTCGTCTGCGCCATTGTCCCTGTTTGCGGCGTATCATACGTGGCTTGTCTAACCTCCAAGCAAGCCATGTCCACCAATGACTCCACGGTCCAGCGCGCCGCCCGCCTGGAACAGTTGCGCGCCGCGATGGCGCGCCACGGCATCGACGCTTTCATCGTGCCGTCGAGCGACCCCCACCTGTCCGAATACCTGCCGCGCCGCTGGCAGGGCCGCGAATGGATGTCGGGTTTTACTGGATCGGTCGGCACCTTCATCGCCACCGCGAACTTCGCCGGGGTCTGGACCGATGGCCGCTACTGGACGCAAGCCGAAACCGAGCTGGCCGGCAGCGAGATCGCGTTGATGAAGATCCCGTCGGGCGCGAGCCTGCTGCACATCGACTGGCTGGCCGCCAACATGCGGCCGGGCCAGACGGTCGCGGTCGACGCGCGCGTGCTGGGCCTGGCCG
>DNCF01000240.1 GCA_003484545.1 Massilia sp.
GTGCCGCCGGCGCGGCCTAAGATGCAGCAGCAGGCGCAGGGCCTGTCTTCTGGCCTTGCGCCGCGGCCGCAGCCGCAGCCGGCGTCGTCGGCGTGGACGGCGTCTTGCCCTTGCCCCAGGCAGCCGGCGTGGCGACCGTGGGCCGCATCCCACCCATCGCCGCCGGTGCGGTTTCCGCCATCTTCTGGAAGCTCTCGCGCGCCTGGGCGCCCAGCTCGGCCTGCAAGGCTGCCAGGTTGCGGCCCATGTCGAGCTGGCGGCCATGCTCGTCGATCACCTTGAAGTTCATGAACAGGTGGGCCGGCAGGGTCTCGAGCTTGAAATCGCTGGTGAGCACGTTGACGCCGGTCTCGGCGCGTACGTCCGCGATCAGGACGTCGATCAGGTCGCCGCGTCCGAACACGCCCGCCGCATTGATGCGGTCGACGAAGCGTGCCGCGTAGTCCGGCAGCGGCACGCAGTGCCGGCGCAGCTTCTGCGGCAGTGATTTCAGCAACAGGTGCACTTTTTCCTTCAGCATGCCCGGCACCAGCCAGGCCGCGCGCTCGAGCGGAATCTGGTTCAGGGCGAACAGCGGCACCGCCAGCGTGACGCCGTCGCGCAGGCTGCCCGGCTCGAAGTGGTAGGACAGCCCCATCTCGATGCCGGTGACGTTCATCGTCTTCGGGAACAGCTCGGTGGTGACGCCAGCCGCCTCGTGGCGCATCAATTCTTCGCGGTTCAGGTACAGGAGCTTCGGGTTGTCGCGCGCGGCGTCCTTGTACCACTTCTCGAAGCCGGCGCCGTTCACCACGTCCTTCGGGATCTCGGCGTCGTAGAAGGCCGCGATCAGCTGGTCGTCGACCAGCACATCCTGGCGGCGCGACTTGTGCTCGAGGTTCTCGATCTCCCTCACCAGCTTGTGGTTGTGGGCGTAGAACGGCAGGCGCGTCTCGTAGTCGCCCGCCACCAGCGCGTCGCGGATGAAGATCTCGCGCGCCTCGTACGGGTTATGCAGCGCGTAGTTGATGCGGCGGCCGCTGTAGACCACGATGCCGTACAGGGTCGCGCGCTCCAGCGCCGACACCTGCGCCGGCTTCTTCTCCCAGCGCGGCTCGCCCCACGACTTCTTCAGCAGGTGCCCGCCGATCTTCTCGATCCACTCGGGCTGGATCTGGGCCACGGTGCGCGCATACAGGCGCGTGGTCTCGACCAGTTCGGCCGCCATGATCCAGCGTCCCGCCTTTTTCGTCAGCGCGGAACCTGGCCAGATGTGGAACTTGATGCCGCGCGCGCCGAGATACCCCGCGCCCGGCTCGTCCTCGCCCTTGAAGCCGATGTTCCCCAGGAGGCCGGTCAAGAGCGCCATGTGCAGCTGCTCGTAGGTCGCCGCCGCCCCGTTCAGGCGCCAGCCCTGCTCGCGCACGATGGTCAGCAGTTGCGAATGCACGTCGCGCCACTCGCGCAGGCGCAGCTGCGACAGGAAGTTGGCGCGGCAGTTCTCCTGCAGCTGGCGGTTCGACTTCTTGTGCTCGATCGCGTCCTCGAACCAGTTCCAGATCTTCAGGTAGCTGATGAATTCGGACTTCTCGTCGGCGAACTTCTTGTGCTTCTCGTCGGCCTGCTGCTGGTACTCCATCGGGCGGTCGCGCGGATCCTGCACCGACAGCGCGGCGGCGATGATCAGCATCTCGGTCAGGCAGTCGTTGTCGACCGCCGCCAGGATCATCCGGCCCACGCGCGGGTCGAGCGGCAGGCGCGCCAGCTTGCGGCCCAGCGGCGTGAGCTCGTTGGTCTCGTCGACCGCGCCCACTTCCTGCAGCAGCTGGTAGCCGTCGGCGATCGCGCGGCCCTGCGGCGGCTCGATGAAGGGGAAGGTCTCGACGTCCGTCAGGTGCAGCGACTTCATGCGCAGGATGACGGCCGCCAACGAGGAGCGCAGGATCTCGGGGTCGGTGAATTTCGGACGCTGGTTGAAATCCTCTTCCTCGTACAGGCGGATGCAGACACCGTCGGCCACGCGGCCGCAACGGCCGGCGCGCTGGTTCGCCGCAGACTGCGCGATCGGTTCCACCTGCAGCTGCTCGACCTTGTTGCGGAAGCTGTAGCGTTTTACGCGTGCCAGGCCCGCGTCGACCACGTAGCGGATGCCCGGCACGGTCAGCGAGGTCTCGGCCACGTTCGTCGCCAGCACGATGCGGCGCGCATTCGTGGTGCGGAATACGCGGTCCTGCTCCTCGACCGAGAGACGTGCGAACAGCGGCAGGATCTCGACGTGCGGCGGATGCTGCTTGCGCAGCGCCTCGGCGCAGTCGCGGATCTCGCGCTCGCCCGGCAGGAAGACCAGCACGTCGCCCGGACCGATGCGGCACAGTTCATCCACGCCGTCGACCACGGCGTCGATCAGGTCGCGCTTCTCGCGCGCCTGCTGCGCCTTCGGCGCTGGTTTATTGTCGACGCCGCCACCCACGACGACCGGATCGCGTTCGACCGGACGGTAGCGCACCTCGACCTTGTACAGGCGGCCCGAGACCTCGATGACGGGCACCGCCGGCTTGCCTTCCTGCGCGAAGTGGCGCGCGAAGCGCTCGGCGTCGATCGTCGCCGAGGTGATGATCACCTTCAGGTCCGGACGGCGCGGCAGCAACTGCTTCAGGTAGCCGAGCAGGAAGTCGATGTTCAGGCTGCGCTCGTGGGCTTCGTCGATGATGATCGTGTCGTAGGCCTTGAGCAGCGGATCGGTCTGGGTCTCGGCCAGCAGGATACCGTCGGTCATCAGCTTCACCGATGCGCCGGCCTGCAGGGTGTCGTTGAAGCGCACCTTGTAGCCGACGTGTTCGCCGAGCGGCGAGCCGAGTTCCTGGGCGATGCGCTTCGCGGTCGAGGACGCGGCGATGCGGCGCGGCTGGGTGTGGCCGATCAGGCCCTTCTCGCCGCGGCCCAGCTCCAGGCAGATCTTCGGCAGCTGGGTG
>DNCF01000435.1:0-4486 GCA_003484545.1 Massilia sp.
CGACCAGCACGGTGCGCGTGCCAGCATGGAACCAGTCGATCTGGGGCGCGCGGTGCGGATTGGCCACCGTCTCGCCCTCGGTGCCGCGCATCAGGAAGGCGTCGCCGCGCGCGCCTGGCGCGGCCGTGGTGAAGTATTCGCCCAGGGTCTCCAGGTATTCCGGATGGGTGTAGGAGACCAGGCGCAGGGCCGCGCCCTCGAAGGGTTGCAGGATCTTCACCAGCGTGTGGGTGGAATTGCGCACGCCGAGGATGCGGCGCAGCGAGAGCTGGTGGGCGAGCGCCGGCGCCAGCGTCTCGATCGGCATGAAAGCCGGACGGCGCGCGGCGAAGGCGTCCTGCAGGTCGGCGCTGGAGCCGGCTTCGGCCAGCCCCATCTCGAACAGGATCTCGGCCGTGGTGACGCGCCCCGGATCGCTGCGCACGCCATGCACCAGGACCGGCACGCCCTCGCGCGCCAGCAGCAGGGCGAGCAGCGGCGTCAGGTTGGCCAGCTTGCGCGCGCCGTTGTAGCTGGGGATGAGCACCGGCGCGAACTCGCCCGGCGGGCTCGGAAGCGGCGCGAAGGAACGCTCGGCGGCGTCCATGAAGCCGGCCAGCTCCTCGACGGATTCGCCCTTGATGCGCATGGCGAGCAGGATGGCGCCCAGCTCGAGATCGGACACGCGGCCCTCGAGCATGGCGCCGTATAACAGTGCGGCATCCTCGCGCGTCATGCTGCGGGCGCCCTTGACGCCGCGGCCGATCTCCTTGATGAAGCGGGCGGCGGGGAAAGCTTGTTGATCGTTGTGCATGGCGCTAGCTTACACCGTTGCGCCGCGATGCCGCTCCCTCCTTGCTTTTGAGCTGTCTGCTGCAAATATGCATTTTTGGCGCTACACTGGCCCATCCGACTTGCCTCACGGACGCATCATGCTGATTACACCAGATATCGAAAACACCAACGTCACCTCGTTCGGGCGCATGCCGACCCCGACCGAACTGCACGCCAAGCTGCCGCTGACCGAGCGCGCCTTCACCACCGTCATGCAGGGCCGCGCCGCGCTGCGCGACATCCTCGACCGCAAAGACAAGCGCCTGTTCGTGGTCGTCGGCCCCTGCTCGATCCACGATCCGGAAGCGGGCCTGGACTATGCGCGCCGCCTGAAGAAGCTGCAGGAAGAAGTGGCGGAGACGATGCTGCTGGTGATGCGGGTGTACTTCGAAAAGCCGCGCACCACCACCGGCTGGAAGGGCTACATCAACGACCCGTTCATGGACGACTCGTTCCAGGTCGACGTCGGCATGGAACGCGCGCGCCGCTTCCTGCTCGACGTCTGCGAGCTGGGCCTGCCCACCGCGACCGAGGCGCTGGACCCGATTTCGCCGCAGTACCTGGGCGATTTGATCGCCTGGACCGCGATCGGCGCGCGCACCACCGAATCGCAGACCCACCGCGAGATGTCCTCGGGCCTGTCGACCCCGGTCGGCTTCAAGAACGGCACCGACGGCGATGTGAGCATCGCGATCAATGCCGTGCTGTCCTCGGCCAATCCGCACGCCTTCCTGGGCATCAACGACAAGGGCGTCGCGGCGATCGTGCGCACCCGCGGCAACGCCTACGGCCACGTGGTGCTGCGCGGCGGCGGCGACCGCCCGAACTACGATTCGGTCTCGGTCACCATCGCCGAGCAGGCCCTGAAAAAGGCCGGGCTTCCGGCCAACCTGGTGGTGGACTGCTCGCACGCGAACAGCTACAAGAAGCCGGAACTGCAGCCGCTGGTGATGTCGGACGTGATCCAGCAGATCCGCCACGGCAACCGCTCGCTGGTCGGCGTGATGATCGAATCGAACATCGTCGCCGGCAACCAGCCGATCCCGGCCGACCTGACGCAGCTGAAGTACGGCTGCTCGGTGACCGACGGCTGCATCGGCTGGGAGGACACGGTGGAGATGCTGCAGCGGGCGCACAAGGAGCTGCTGCAGCGTCCGTGAGGTTCTCGTAGGGTGGGCTCTCGAGCCCACGCGGTCTCACCGTGTGCGAGCATGCGGCGCCTGTTGCTGCCGGACCGTGTGCGGATAATCGCCTGATAACGATCGACGCGTGGACGGGAGACCCGTCTACCCTACGTCTT
Organism: Massilia sp.; assembly: GCA_003484545.1. GTDB lineage: Bacteria > Pseudomonadota > Gammaproteobacteria > Burkholderiales > Burkholderiaceae_D > Telluria. The sequence goes on from DNCF01000435.1 coordinate 2,114, forward strand.
GCGCAGCCATCTCGGTACAAAAGCCGGCGCATACATGCATCCGGTCAGACCGCGTGGGCACGAGTGCCCACCCTACCAACCCCGCATACAACACCGCCGCCGGTATTCATCGGCCGGCCACAGCACCGCGCGCCCGCGTGCTTTACAATGTCGAATTCCGCTTTCCCCTTCCGTCTGTTCCCATGATTGTTCTCGGCGTCGAATCCTCCTGCGATGAAACCGGCCTGGCTCTGTACGATACCGAGCGCGGCCTGCTGTCCCATGCCCTGCATTCGCAGGTCGCCATGCACGAGGAGTACGGCGGCGTGGTGCCGGAACTGGCCTCGCGCGACCACATCCGGCGCGCCCTGCCCCTGCTCGAACAGGTGTTCGACCAGGCCGGCATCGCGAAAAACGACATCGACGCCATCGCCTATACCCAGGGGCCGGGCCTGGCCGGCGCGCTGCTGGTCGGCTCCTCGGTCGCCTGCAGCCTGGGCCTGGCGCTCGACAAGCCGGTGCTCGGCGTGCACCACCTCGAGGGCCACCTGCTGTCGCCGCTGCTGGCCAGCGAGCGCCCCGACTTCCCCTTCATCGCCCTGCTGGTCTCGGGCGGGCATACCCAGCTGATGCGCGTCGACGGCGTCGGCCGCTACACCCTGCTCGGCGAGACCCTGGACGACGCCGCCGGCGAAGCCTTCGACAAGTCGGCCAAGCTGCTCGGCCTGGGCTATCCGGGCGGCCCGGCGATTTCGCGCCTGGCCGAATTCGGCGACCCGACTGCCTACACCCTGCCGCGCCCGATGCTGCATTCGAAGGACTTCAACTTCAGCTTTTCGGGCCTGAAGACGGCGGTGCTCACGGTGGTGAAGAACCACGAAGAAAAGGTCATCGCCAACATCTGCGAACAGGACAAGGCGAACATCGCGCGTGGCTTCGTCGATGCGATCGTCGACGTGCTGACCGCGAAATGCGTCAACGCGCTGCGCCACACCGGCCTGAAGCGCCTGGTGATCGCCGGCGGCGTCGGCGCCAACAAGCAGCTGCGCGCCTCGCTGAACGCGGCGGCGGCCAAGCGCAAGTTCCGCGTCTACTATCCGGAGCTGGAATTCTGCACCGACAACGGCGCCATGATCGCCTTTGCCGGCGCCATGCGCCTGGAGCGGAACCCGGCGCTGGCGACGCGCGACTACGCCTTCAACGTGCGGCCGCGCTGGCCGCTGGACGAGCTCGAAGCGGCTTGATCGCGGCCTGATTGCGGCCGCTCGAGGCCGCGCCAGCGGTGAACTTGCAACGCTGACATCGATCCTACCGTGTGACCGCGCCATGCCAAAGGATGGCAATATCTGGCGGTTCAGTTTTCGGAGGTCCTACATGCGCGTTGTCAGTTGGAACATTCATTGGGGCTGTGGGAGAGACGGGCGCATCCGTATCCACGCAATCATCGATGTGCTGCGCAAACTCAATCCCGACGTCATCTGCCTGCAAGAAGTGGCAGCCAATCACCCCGAGCTCGAAGGCAGCGCCAGCGCCAACCAGTTCAAGCAACTGGCCGGCGCCTTCGGCGGCTACCACGCGGTCGAGTACGCCCCGAGCGAAATCTACCGCAACAATGTTCCCCGCCTGTTCGGCAACCTGATCCTTTCCAAATTCCGCATCACCCAGGCCCACCGCCACCTGCTGCCCTGGCCGGCCGACCCGGCGCATTCGCCGGGCATGCCGCGCGGGGCGATCGAAGTCGTGCTCGACACGCCGCGCTCCAAGCTGCGCCTGGTGACCACCCACCTGGAATACCATTCGCAGCTGCAAAGAAGCGCCCAGGTGCGCCGCCTGCGCGAACTGCATGCCCAGGCCTGCGCACGGGCGCGCGCCTTCCAGCCGAATCCCGACATGGATGCGCCCTACCAGCTCGGGCTGCTGCCCGACTCGGCAATCTATTGTGGGGATTTCAACCTGCAGCCGGAGTCGCCCGAATATGCCGAGCTGCTCGCCCCCGCGGCCGAGGGCGAACTGGCGCTGGTCGACGCCTGGCGCGCACGCCACCCGGACCATGCGCGCGCGCCGACGGCCGGGCTGCATGGCTTTGCCTGGCCCGAGAAGCCGGATTGCTACGATTATTTCTTCGTGACGGAAGACCTGGTGCCGCGCATCGCGGAGATCGAGGTGCAGTCGGAGACCTCGGCGTCGGATCACCAGCCGATCGTGCTGGATCTGGCTTGAGGTTCGTGGCCGATCTGTTGCAGCGCTAGCGGTTTGCCGGCCTTGCGGACGGGCGCCGTGCCGGCGTCATGCGGGCGTTCGCGTACGGAGTGCCCACCCTACGGGTTCCGCTGACGCAAAGAACGGTTACAGTTGTTTGCACCCGTACCGGCGACCGTAGGGTGGGCACCCGTG
>DNCF01000435.1:4703-16360 GCA_003484545.1 Massilia sp.
GTAGGGTGGGCACCCGTGCCCACGCGCAACGCCAGGCTGTGTTCGCGCCATTCCCGCCGCACGCGGCGCATGCAGCCGCCCACCCCGAAAGACCGGCCCGGGCGTATCAGGCCAGCCGCGTCTCCGCCTGCGCCGCGATCTCGCGCAGCGCGCGCTCGAACACTTCCGGCGGCTGTCCGCCCGAGATCAGGTGGCGCTGGTTGATGATAATGGCCGGCACCGAGCGGATGCCCGCACGCTGGAAGAAGTATTCGGCCTCGCGCACTTCGTCGGCGAATTCACCCGATTCCAGGATGCGCTGCGCCTCGGTGGTGTCCAGCCCGACCTGGCCCGCCACGCGCACCAGCAGCTCGCGCGAGCTGGGGTCTTCGCAGTGGGTGAAATACGCCTCGAACAGCGCCAGCTTGAGCGCGTGCTGGCGGCCTTGGGACTCGGCCCAGTGCAGCAGGCGGTGGGCGTCGAAGGTGTTGTAGATGCGGCCGCGGCGCGCCATGTCGAAGGTGAAGCCGACCGCTTCGCCGCGCTGGCGGATGGTTTCGCGCGACTGGACCTGCTGCTCGAGCGTGGCGCCGTATTTCTCGGTGATGTGCTCGACGATGTCCTGGCCCTCCGGCCCCATGTCCTGGTTCAGCTCGAAAGGCTGGAAGTGCAGGTCGACGGTGACCTCGGGCGCGACGCGCTCGATCGCCTGCTCCAGCGACTTGAGGCCGATCGCGCACCACGGGCACGACACGTCCGACACGAAATCTATCCTCAATTGCTTGCTCACGCTACACCGCCTTCCTGAAATGAATACCGGCGCACAACGCGCCGGTCTTTGCCCCATATTGGGCCTGCTTGCCGCAGTCTCAAGTTACTTTTTCTTGGCGCCCGCCGCCTTGCTGCCGATGCGCGACTCCTTGCCGGCGATCAGGTTGCCGATGTTCTTGCTGTGGCGGAAGATCAGCAGCGCGCTCATCGCAGCGACGGCAAACAGGATCTCGTTCACGCCGAACAGCAGGCCGTAATAGAAAGGCGCGAAGATCGAGGCGATCAGCGCCGCCAGCGAGGAATAACGGAAGGCGTATGCCACGACCAGCCAGGTGACCAGGGTCGCCAGGCCGAGCCAGACGTTCAGGCCGAGCAGCACGCCGAGCGCGGTCGCCACGCCCTTGCCGCCCACGAAACGGAAGAACACCGGCCACAGGTGGCCCAGGAAGACCGCGATCGCCACCAGCGCGACGCCGCCGCGCTCGATGCCGTATTGCTCGCCGAACTGCACCGCCAGCCACACGGCCAGCCAGCCCTTGGCGGCGTCGCCGATCAGGGTGGCGATCGCCGCCTTCTTGCTGCCGCTGCGCAGCACGTTGGTGGCGCCCGGGTTCTTCGACCCGTAGGTGCGCGGGTCGGACAGGCCGAACAGGCGGCTCATCACGACGGCAAAGGAAACGGAGCCGAGCAAATAGGCGGCGACGACGGCGATCAAGGTAGTCATGTTATCTCTCTATTATTTCCCGTATGGAACGGGCTCGTGAATATACACCAGCCCGCAGCGCCGCGATAGTCAGTCGGCCAGCGCACACTGCACCGGTTTCGCGCCCAGGACGTCGACCAGCACACCCGGCGCCATGCCGACCAGGTAGCCGCGCCGCCCGCCGTTGATGTAGATTTTTTCCAGCGCGAGGATGCTTTCCTCGACGTACACCGGCATCGCCTTGCGCGTGCCGAAGGGCGAGGTGCCGCCCACCAGGTAGCCCGAATGGCGCTGCGCCACCTCCGGCTTGCACGGCTCGACCGATTTGCAGCCGATGGCGCGCGCCAGGTTCTTGGTCGAGACCTTGCAATCGCCGTGCATGAGCACGATCAAGGGGCGCGCCGCCTCGTCCTGCATCACCAGGGTCTTGATGACGTCGTGTTCGGGCACGCCCAGTTCGCGCGAGGACACGGCGGTGCCGCCATGCTCCTCGTAGGCGTAGGGATGCTCGGAAAAAGTCACCGCATGCTTGCGCAGGAACCCGGTCGCGGGCGTTTCTGATACGTGCTCTTTCTTGGCCATGCGTGATACGCTAAACACTGGAATAAAGGGGTTTCTATTATGCAGCAAGAAATACGTTTTGCGACCTTCAACGTCTGCAACCTGGCGCCGCCAGGCGTAAAGCTCTACGACAACTTGCTGCCCACGACGCCCGAGGAATACGAGGCCAAGCTGAACTGGACGGCGCGCCAGATCGACCTGCTCGACGCCGACGTGATCGGCTTCCAGGAGATCTTTTCGCAGGCGACGCTCAGGGAAGTGCTGGCGCGCACCCGGCGCTACCGCGAAGCCTTCCACGCCGGTTTCGACCCCGACCCGGCCGCGATGCGCCTGACCCCGAGCGTCGCCCTGGTCTCGCGCCTGCCGCTGGTCTCGCCTGCTCCCCTGACCGAATTCCCGCGCGGGATCGAGCTGCCGCCGGGCAGCCGCGACGCGGCCCGCTTCACCCGTGCGCCCTTGCACGCCGTGGTCCAGGTGACGCCCGACGTGGCGGTCGACGTGGTGGTGGTGCATTTGAAATCGCGCCGCCCCGACTACCGCACCGGCGACACCGGCGAGGATCCGGCCCTGTATGCGCTGGCCTGCCTGCGTTCCCTGATCCGGCGCGGCACCGAGGCCGCGGCCCTGCGCGTGCTGCTCACCGAGATGGGCCGCGCCAACCGCCGCCCGCGCGTGGTGCTGGGCGACTTCAACGACGTCGCCGACTCCGTCACCACCAGCATCGTGCTCGGCGCCGGCACGCCGATGGGCGACCGCCTGTACGACGCCAGCCAGGTGCAGCGCCGCGTCGACCATGCGCGCCACCTGGGCTTTTCGAGCGTGCACGAGGGGCACTACTCGACCATCGACCATATATTGGTGTCGGAAGAATTCAATGCCGCGCTGCCGAACGCGATCGGCGAGGTGCTCGACGTGCTCTACCTGAACGACCACCTCGACCTGGAGTTGCCGGAAGCCTCGGACCACGGCCAGGTGCTGGCGCGCATCCGCCTGTACGACGAAAGCCACGGCCTCATGGATGCGGGGATGTGAATGGCGCAGCGAGCGGCGGCGCGCCGCTCGCCATCGCGGCGTAATGCCCCTGGTATTCGTCGCAGCCATGCTGGCGCAGGTAGTGCAGCTGCTCCACCGTCTCCACCCCTTCCGCCACCACCCGCAGCCTGAGGCTGCGCGCCACCGCGATGATGGCCGGGATCATGACGGCCTGGTCGGGCGCGCGCGTGATCTCGTCGACGAAGCTGCGGTCGATCTTCAGTTTCGATAGCGGCAGCAGGCGCAGGCTGGTCAGGCTGGAAAAACCGGTGCCGAAGTCGTCGATGGTCAGTTGCACCCCGCGCCCGCGCAATGCGTCGATGGTCTCGCGCGTGGCCGAACCGCTGTTCATCACCACTGCTTCCGTGATTTCCAGGTCCAGGTATTCCGGCGCCAGGCCGGAGCCCTGCAGCGCCTCGTCCACGTAATGGACCAGGTTGTTGTGGATGAACTGCACGTTCGACAGGTTGACCGCCACCACCATCGGATACCCCTGGTCGCGCCACTGGCGCGCCTGGCGGCAGGCCTCGCGCAGCACCCACTGGCCGATCGGCACGATCAGGCCGGATTCCTCGGCCGCATGGATGAACTGCTCGGGCAGCAGCAGGCCGCGTTCGGGGTCCCGCCAGCGGATCAGGGCTTCGACGCCGACCGTGCGGCCGCTGGCGATGTCGACCTCGGGCAGGTATTCGAGCACGAACTCGTCGTTGGCGAGCGCGCGGCGCAGGCGGTTTTCCAGCTGACCGCGCTCGTGCACGTGGGCGTTCATGGCCGGGCTGAAGAAGCAGAATTCGTTACGCCCGTTCTGCTTGGCGTGGTACATCGCCACGTCGGCATGGCGCAGCAGGGTCTTGGCATCTTGCCCATCGCTGGGGCAGAGCGCGATGCCGATCGAGACCGACAGGCTGATCTCGCGCCCGCCTGTCGCCACCGGCCGCGCCACCGACTGCATGACGGTGGCTGCCACGTGCGCGGCCTGGTCGGCGCCGCCGATGTCGGTGAGCAGCACCACGAATTCGTCGCCCCCCAGGCGGCTGACGGTATCGACCCCGCGCACGCAACGCGTCAGGCGCAGCGCCACTTCCTGCAGCACGGCGTCCCCGGCTTCGTGGCCGTGCGTGTCGTTAATGGCCTTGAAGTGGTCGAGGTCGAGGAACATCAGGGCGAACTCGGCGTGCTGGCGGCGGTTGCCGGCCAGCGCCTGGGTCAGGCGATCCATGAACAGCACCCGGTTGGGCAGGCTGGTGAGCGGATCGTGGTGGGCCAGGCGCCGGGCCTCCTCTTCCATGCGCTTGCGGTCGGTAATATCGGACAGCAGCGCCATGTAGCTGGTGACCGCGCCTTGCGCATCGCGGATCGCCGACAGCGAGGCGCGGATCGGGAAGGTGGCGCCGTCGCTGCGTACGCTCCACAATTCGCCCTCCCAGTGGTCGTGGCGGTCCATGTGGCGCAGGATGCGCTCGTAGAAGGCCTGGTCCTGCACGCCCAGGCGCAGGCTGGGCAGGCTGGCGCCGATGATCTCGTGCGCCTGGAAACCCGTCATGGTCGTGTAGGCGCGGTTGACCGCCAGCACGTGGTAGTCGCCGTCCATGACCAGGATGGCGTCGCGCGAATTGTCGAACACCAGCGCGGCCTGCTGCAGCGCGCTTTCGGTCTCCTTGTGCGCGCTGATGTCCATCTCCATGCTGAACACCTGTTGCGCTCCGCCCGCCCCCGTTACCGGGAAATGGCTTGAGTGCAACCACAGGCGGCGCCCGTCCCGGCGCTCCACATGCCACTCGCGCGCGGACGGCGCCTGCTGGCTGGACCAGATGGCCGCGATCGTGCGGTCGAACTCGTCCTGCTGCTCGAGGTGCGACACCAGGCTGGCGAAAGGCTGGCCGAGCGCTTCCCGCGCCGGTATGCCGAACAACTCGGCGCAGGCGTGATTCCAGAAGCGCACGATGCCGCCACGGTCCTGGCTGTGCACGGCCACCGCGGGCGTCAGCTCGATCGCCGCCACGAAGCGGTAGAGCGCATCGAGCGCTTCCCGGCCCTGACCGTCGGGCAAGGCCAGCGGCAACGGCGGTGGCAGCGGTCCCGGCGCGTGGTCGTTCACAAGAAGCCTTTCTATAGGAAAACTGGCGGCCGTGCCGCCCGCATCGAGCCATTCTTGTCCAAGCACCGTATCAGGCTTTTGCGGGCACGCAAAGGCCCGCAAAAGCCGCGGCTGGTTGCCCCGGCGCCCGGGGTTTGCCAACGTCTGGTCCGCTTTTTCTGCACTTCAGCGTCCGGAAACGCCTGCTTGTCGCATTCCGTTGGCGCTGCAAGTTGCCATTTTCTATAGTCCTCACCATGCGCACGGAGCTCCGCCTTGCACAAGGTGGAGCACGGGCGCCCTCCTGGAGCGCCTAACAAAACCTCCATGGCGGCGTTGCATCGTCTCGCCGTACGCTCGTACTGTCTTCGCGGTCCGCCGCTGCGGCGACGCGCCGGGGGGCCGTATCCCTTGCCCTGAAGGTTTTGTTAGGCGCTCTTAGGCCTTTCGTCCGGCTCAAGCATAAGCATAGTCAAATTAATTCGTTTCAAAACGCAACACCTGGCGGCTATAGTTCGCTTGTCAATGCAACACTTACAAGTCGTATGTCCCGCTTCCGCCATTCCTGCCGCTGCTGTTCCGCACTGTGCTGCCGCTCCTTGATGCGGCCGAGCATGTGCACCTCTTCCTGATTCGTACCACCGCTTTCTGACTGCACTGTTCACCCGGCCCGGCTGCATGCCAGGGACGGCGGCGTCCTCTATTTTTCTCACTTCATACAACGATATGTTCAAACCACTCGCCATTGCCCTGGCTGTCGCCACAGCCTATCCCTCCCTTTCCGCCGCCCAGCAGATGGAACGCGTCGTCGTCACCGGATCGAGCATCCGCACCACCCAGAAAGAGGGCGCCAGCGCCGTGCAGGTGCTCAGCGCGAAAGACCTGGCCGCGAGCGGCAAGACCAGCGTCGCCGACGTCCTGCGCTCGCTTTCGGCCAACAGCGGCAACAGCTACAACGAGCAGTTCACCGCCAGCTTCTCGGCCGGCACCTCGGGCCTGTCGCTGCGCGGCCTGGGCCAGAAGAACACCCTGGTCCTGGTCAACGGCAAGCGCGTGAGCAGCTACGCCACGGCGCAGAACCTGCAGGAAGTCTTCGTCGACCTGAACAGCCTGCCGATGGCGGCGGTGCAGCGCATCGAGGTGCTGAAGGACGGCGCGTCCTCGGTCTACGGTTCGGACGCGGTGGCCGGCGTGGTCAACATCATCCTGTACAAGGAATTCACGGGCACCCAGGCCAGCGTCCAGGTCGGCAAGTCGACTGAAGGAACCGGCCAGGACGAGCGCAGCTTCGCGCTGCAGACCGGCGCCGGCGACCTGGCGGAGAAGGGCTGGAGCGTGGTGTTCTCGGTGGACGGCATGAAGCGCGACAAGCTGCAGCAGAGCGACGTCGCCTGGATGCGCGATTCGGACTTCCGCGACCAGCCGAACGGCATGCTGGCCTGGACCCCGGCCAACTACTTCGGCACCGACCCGACCCGCCTGCTCGGCGGCGTCCAGGGCCCGCTGGCGCTGACGCCCTACGGCGCGATCACCCCGGGCAAGAGCGGCCAGGTGCTGGCGTATAACCCGGCCCCCTACAAGACCCTGATCCCCGGCGTCGAGCGCCTGCACGGTTCGCTGCGCGGCACCCTGAAACTGAACGACAACGCCGAAGCCTATGCCGACCTGCTGTACGGCTACAGCAAGGCCGAGCAGACCTTCAGCGCCCCGCTCACCGTCGGCAGCGGCCTGCGCGCCTGGAACAACGCGCGCCAGGCGCTGGACGACATCGCCGTCGTGCTGCCGGTCGGCCACCCGAACAACCCGGGCAGCACGCCGCTGCCGTTCAACGCCACGCTGTTCGACCTCGGCCCGCGCATGAAGCAGGATAGAGTGGACTTCCACCGCGTGCTGTTCGGCGTGAACGGCACCTGGCAGGGCTGGGATGTCGATGCCTCGCTCGGCCACTCGGCCAGCAAGATGAAGGAAACGGTGCAGAACTTCGTCAACCGCTACGAGTTCGAAAAGGTGCTGCTCGATGGCAGCTACAACTTCGCCGACCAGTCGCAGAACAGCGAAGCGGTGCGCGAGCGCCTGCGCCTGTCGACCCTGCGTCCGGCCGAAGCGCAACTGGTGGTCGCCGACTTCACCGCCTCGCGCACCCTGGCCGAGCTGCCGGCCGGTGCGCTCGGCTTCGCCGTCGGCGCCCAGTGGCGCCAGGAGAAGATGGATTCGCAGACTTCCAGCGAGGTCCTGTCCGGCACCGAACTGCGCCCGGCGATCAATATCATCGACGGCGAGCGCAAGGTCGGTGCCCTGTTCGGCGAACTGAACATCCCGGTGCTGAAGGACCTGACGGTCAACCTGGCCGGCCGCGCCGACCACTACGACGACTTCGGCAGCGCCTTCTCGCCCAAGGGCAGCGTGCGCTGGCAGGCCGCGCCATGGCTGCTGCTGCGCGGCACGGTCTCGCGCGGTTTCCGTGCGCCCTCGCTGCCCGAGATCACTAACTCGACCGCGGTCAGCTACGGTTCCGTGGTCGACGCGCGCGACCCGATTGCGCCGACCCAGGCGCGCGGCGTGACCAACATCACGGTCGCCAACGACGCCCTGCGTCCCGAGCGCTCGAAGAACCTGAACCTCGGCTTCGTGATCGCGCCGACCGCCAACAGCAGCATCGGCATCGATTACTACCGCATCCGTACCAGCGGCGTGATCGGCACCGAAAGTGCGGACAACATCCTTGCCAACGAGTCCAGCGCGCCGGAAAAGGTCGCGCGCGACGCCGACGGCCGCATCGTGACCCTGTACCGCCAGTACGCCAACATGGGCGACCGCCTGGCCAGCGGGATCGACATCGACCTGCGCCACCGCATCCGCAACACGGGCTGGGGCAGCCTGAACCTGAACGCGCAGATCAGCCGCGTGTTCGAGTTCTCGGAGCCGCTGTCCGTGGGCGCGCCGCTGACGAACGGCGCCGGCACCAACTGGTTCGGCTCGATCCCGAAGTGGCGCGGCGTGACCGCGGCGACCTGGGAACTCGGCGCATGGAGCAACACGCTGAGCTGGAACTATGTCGACGGCTACGCCCAGCCGACCCGCAACTTCGAGCGCGTGGCCTCGATCGGCACCTTCGACCTGAACCTAGGCTACAAGCTGAGCGCGGCGACCTCGCTCAACTTCGTGGTGCTGAACCTGACGGACGAAAAGCCGTCGTGGACCTCGTCGAGCGCGTTCTTCGACAATACCCAGACCGACCCGCGCGGCCGCTTCGCCTCGGTCAAGCTGACCCACACGTTCTAAGACGGTTCCCGCTATACCCGGCCGGGTGCGCTTCGTGCCCGGCTCGAACCAAGGTTTGCATACAATAGGCGCGTCTCCATGCTCACGAAGAGAAGCCGATGCGCCTGTTACGCCTGCTCGTCCACACCCGGCGCCACCCGTCCGCCATCCTGCTGATGGCCCAGCTGCTGGGCATGCTGCTGTATCCCTTCCTGGAAAAGACCCAGTTCGGGCACGTGGCCTTCAATGCCTTCGGCATCGTCATCCTGACCTTCACCACCAACATGGTGCGCCGCACGCCGGGCCATACCTGGATCAGCGTCACGATGGCGATGCCGATCATCGCGCTCCTGAGCGCGCAGATGCTGTTCGGGCTCGCCTGGCTGCAGCCCTGGTCCTCGGCCCTGGAATCGCTTTTCTACTTCTACGCAGCCGGCAGCCTGATCGCCTACATGCTGGAGGACCGCAAGGTCACGCGCGACGAGCTGTTCGCCGCCGGCGCCACCTTCACGCTGCTGGCCTGGGGCTTCACCCACCTGTACATCGTGGTGCAGGCCCTGGTGCCGGGCTCGTTCGCCGCCGCGGTCAACCCGGAGCTGCCGCGCAGCTGGAGCGAACTGAATTACCTCAGCTTCGCGCTGCTGTCGAGCACCGGGATCGGGGACGTGATTCCGCTCACCGTGCACGCGCGCGCCCTGACCAGCATCGAGATGTTCGTCGGCGTCATGTACCTGGCGGCGGTGGTGGCGCGCCTGATCGGCCTCACCATGCAACCGCATAAATGAAAAATGCCGCCCGGCTTGCGCCGGACGGCATCCCGTCTTCAAGCGATCAGCTTAGTTACCGCAGCCGAGCGACTTGATGCGGTCGTAGGCGGCTTTCGCCTGCACCAGGCCGTAGCCGTACTTGGTGTCGCGGCCGGCGGTGCCCAGGTCGAGCGCGCTCTTGCCCAGCGAGGAGCGGATCTGGACGGCGGTACAGGTCGGGAAGTAGCTCCAGACCAGTGCCGCGACGGCCGACACGTGCGGCGTGGCCATCGAGGTGCCGTCGTAGTAGGCGTAGTTCGAGGTCTTGATGCCGACGGTGGCGCTCTGGCCCAGCTGGGCCTTCATCGCCGCGCCTTCGGTATCGGTGGCGGTGACCGACGGGATGTTGGTCACGGTGGTGCCCAGCGTGCCGCCGAACGAGCCGGCGACGTTGTTGTACACCACGGCGCCGACGCCGCCGCTGTTCTGGCAGTTCGAGACCTTGACCGCGAAGTCGACGGTGCCGCGCTGGATCAGGCAGACCTTGCCCGAGACGGCGGTGTTGACCTTGTCGCCGATGCCGAAGTCGGCCAGCGGCGCGGTCGCGGTCTTGACCGGCGAACCTTCCATGGCGCTCGGCGCGTAGGTGGTCGAGCCGACCGTCAGGACGGCTTCCTGGCCGGCGCCCATCGGGACGGTCGACAGCACGCCGACGCCGGGACCTGCCAGCTCGACCTTGCTGTTGTACTGCGAGAAGGTGGCCCACTGCTTGTTCTCGTCGACCGCGCCGACCGAGACCACGCTGGCGTAGCCGGCCGGGTAGGAGGCGCGGGTGTTGCCGTCGTTGCCGGCGGCGGCGATGGAGAGGATGCCGGCCGCTTCCAGCGAGGCGAAGGTGTTCTTCTCGGTGTTGTTCGACATCGAACCGCCCAGCGACATCGAGATGACGTTGGCGCCCGCGGCCTTGCACTTGTTGGCGGCCGAGGACAGGGTCGACGAGTAGGCCCAGGCGTCCGGACCGAAGACCTTCACGATGTGGAGCTTGAGCTGCTTGTTGGCGTTGACGCCGACCACGCCGGTGCCGCTGTTGTTGATCGCGGCGATGGTGCCGGCGACGTGGGTGCCGTGATGGTTCTCGTCGGTGTACCACCAGCCGGTGCCGCTGTCGTATTCGCCGGTGACGGTGTTGCCCGACAGGTCTTCGTGGCTGTTGTCGTAGCCGGAGTCGATGATGCAGACCTTGCGGTTGGCCGCGGCGGAGTCGCTCAACTGGTCGGCCTGGACCATCTTGATGCCGTACGGGACCAGCTGGCCGCTGGCATACGGCGTGCCGGTCGACGGGCTGGTCAGGGCCAGCGGGTAGCGCTTCGCATCTTCCTCGACGTACTCGACGTTCGGATTGTTCTGCAGCCCCTTCAGGGCGGCGACCGGCACTTCGATGGCCATCGCGTTGGCGCCGAAGATCTCGTGTTTCACTGCACCTTTGGCAGCGGCGACGACGCCTTTCAAGGCCGCTTTCGCGCCCGGTTTGAAGGCGACGATGACGCGGGTGGTGTCGGCCGGGGCGGCGCTGGCCGAATTGCAGAGCATTCCGGCAGCAGCCGCGAGCATGCACAGGCTGAAGGTGCGCGAAGCGCGGGTGAATCGTTGAACCATTTGACTTCTCCGTATGAAAGCCTATAGGAATGCCGCGATCTCTATGGTCGCGTGCACGTTTGGTACAAACGTTGATTACCGTAAACACGGTTCAGCCAGTGTAGGCTTGGAAGTATGTATGTGCAATTGTCAACTCAAGCGTGCGCAATCGATGTTGCAATGTTGCGTCATGGCACAATTGAAAACTGTATAAACCAAAAAACGGTGTTATATTTTTGGCCCACCCCGATGTGCAATCGCAGCAATTTCAAGGGGAGGGTGACGGCAAGGATCGTTCGGCCTTGGTATGATGGCAAATTCACCCATCTCATGTAGAGGAACCACCACATGAAAACCAAGGCAGCGATTGCATGGAAGGCGGGTCAGCCGCTGACGATCGAAGAAGTCGAACTCGAAGGCCCGAAGGCGGGCGAAGTGCTGGTCGAAGTCAAGGCCACCGGCATTTGCCACACCGATTACTACACCCTGTCGGGCGCCGATCCGGAGGGCCTGTTCCCGGCCATTCTCGGCCACGAAGGCGCGGGCGTGGTGGTCGACGTCGGCCCGGGCGTCACCAGCGTCAGGAAGGATGACCACGTCATTCCGCTGTACACCCCGGAATGCCGCCAGTGCAAATTCTGCCTCTCGCAAAAGACCAACCTGTGCCAGGCGATCCGCTCGACCCAGGGCCGCGGCCTGATGCCCGATGCGACCTCGCGTTTCTCGCTCGACGGCAAGCCGATCTTCCACTACATGGGCACCTCGACCTTCTCGAACTACATCGTGGTTCCGGAAATCGCGCTGGCCAAGGTCCGCTCGGACGCGCCCTTCGACAAGATCTGCTACATCGGCTGCGGCGTCACCACCGGCATCGGCGCCGTGATCTTCACGG
>DNCF01000435.1:16562-29469 GCA_003484545.1 Massilia sp.
ATCGACGACCTGATCACCCACCACCTGCCGCTGGACCGCATCAACGAAGGTTTCGATTTGATGAAGTCGGGCGAATCGATCCGCTCGGTCGTGGTCTACTAATCAGCCGCCATTTTGTCGCCTGTCCCGCGAATCGTGCCGTTCGTCGCACGGCGCGGGCGGGCGCCATCCCTCTGTCCTATTCTCCCTCCATCGACACACCGCCCATGGAGAAGATCATGCAGGACACCCGCTTTGCCTCCCCGTTTGCATCCCGTTCCTTGAAACGCCCGCTGCTGGCTGCTGCCCTGGTTGCCGCCTGCGCGCTGCCGCTGCTGCCGGTCCAGGCCGGTGACGGCATCACGATCAACCGCACCATCCAGGCCGCGGACGGCGGCGAACCGTTCGCGCTGGTGCGCGGCGCGGATAGCGCGATCACCGGCGACGCCACCGCGGGCAAGCGCGTCAAGGAACTCAAGCGCAGCGTGAAGGGCGACTTCCTCTGGTTCCGCGACGGCGGCAAGGAATACGTCGTGCAGGACCCGGCGGCCCTGAAGCGCGTAGCCGACGCCTGGGCTCCGATGGAGGCGATCGGCGCCCAGATGGGCGGGCAGGGCGCGGAGATGGGCCGCCACGGCGCCTCCATGGGCGCGCTCGGCGCCAAGATGGCGCTGGCCGCCGTCACCTTCGACGAAGAAAAGATGGAAGCGCTCGGCAAGCAGATGGAAGCGGCCGGCAAGCCGATGGAGGCGGCCGGCAAGAAGATGGAAGACCTGGGCAAGAAGATGGAGCAGGAGCAGCGCAACGCCGAGGCCGCCACGCGCGACGTAATCAAGGAGTCGCTGCGCAGCGGCACGGCCAAGCCAGCGCCGCGCGGATAAGGTCTACAGGGCCCGGTATCGACATTGGCCGGGCCGTCTTGCCATGATCAATCGTGTGGAAATCCGCAGCTCGCTCCCGAGGGAGGCGAAACGGTGCGGATCCTGTCGAAAAATACGGCCGCTACGGTCGATCTGCCGGTCGA
Organism: Massilia sp.; assembly: GCA_003484545.1. Lineage (GTDB taxonomy): Bacteria > Pseudomonadota > Gammaproteobacteria > Burkholderiales > Burkholderiaceae_D > Telluria. The sequence continues at coordinate 17,566 of DNCF01000435.1, forward strand.
ACGCTCGCGCAAGGCGTGCATTGTCTTCGAGGGGCAAAAGATCGGCTTCGAACGAACCGATGCGGGCACGATCCAGGTCGATTTCCCGAAACAATAGACAAGCACCGGGCTTGCGTGTCATTGTTCTGTCGCTCAACGATGAGGAACGAGCGCTTGCCGCCCACATCCACCGATGTAATGTCATGAATATTTTCCAGAACAAGTACATCCACGTCCTGCGGCGCTCAACCGCCGTGTTCGCCGTTCCGCTCGTGCTTGCCGGCTGTATGTTCTGGTCGCCCTGGACAGACGGTGGCCAGTTCACCGACATGCCCTACGCACGTGGCGAAAAGGCGATGACGGTGGTGCGTAGCCGGGAATGTATCGCGTGCGTGAACGGCAGGCAGGGCGAACGGGCGTTCCGCATCGATGGACGGCCCGTCTATTACCAAGAGATCGGCAAGGAGGCGCTGGCCTTGATGCACGCCCGACCTGATCCGACGTGGCGCGTGGTCGGCAAGAACTACGATGGAACGGATCAGTGGTTCGCTCCCGTGCGTATCTTTGCGCCCAGCCTGCGGCCCCTGATCCTCATGACTATTCCCTGGTCTTATCGAGGTGATCCGCGTATTAGCCAAGTGGGCATGGAAATACGGGCGTTCTCGGAGAGGCATCTCTCGACTTATGCCTTTGGCATGGCAAATCATGTGGAACTACGTAGTTCGCTCCCGGAAGAAGCAAGGACGGTCAGGATCATTTCGAAAAACGCGACGGCGACGGTCGACATGCCGGCGGACCGCTCGCGCGACACCTCCATTGTGTTCGACGGTCAGAAGATGAGCTTCCGCAGAACCGAGGTGGGCACGATCCAGGTCGATTTCCCGAAAAAGTAAGCATGCCAGGAGGGGTGGCGCGCACCCTGGCGGTACGAGGCCGGGAATGCCTGCGCATTCCCGGCGCTGCTTGCTGACGCTATTTGCTCGGACGCTTACTTGCGCATCGCCGGCACGAACTCCTCCATCACCGCCTTGCGCAGCAGCGTCGGCGGCACCAGGCCCTGGGCCAGCACGAAGTCGTTGAATTTCTGGCGGTCGAACTTGTCGCGCAGCGCGACCTCGGCCGCCTGGCGGGTTTCCATCAGGCGCTGGTAGCCGTAGAAGTAGGAGGTCGCCTGGCCCGGCGCGCGGAAGGTGTAGCGCTGCACTTCCTGGGTCGCCATGCCTTCGGACAGGCCGACGTCCTGCATCAGGAACTGCTTCACGCCATCCGGGGTGATCTCGCCCAGGTTGACCATCGGGTCGAGGAAGGCGCGCGCGGCGCGCATGGCGCGTGCTTGCAGGGCGAACAGCTGGCCGTCGAGCGGCTCGTAGGGCTGCACCTCGGCTTCGGCGTACAGGGCCCAGCCTTCGACGTTGACGCTGTTGAAGGCGAACACCGCGCGCGCGGTCGAGACGCCGGTCTCGATCATCTTGGCGAACTGCAGTTCGTGGCCGGGACGGGCTTCGTGGGCCGTGATCGACCAGGTGCCGGCTTCGTGGGTGAAGTCGTCGAACACCATGCGCTTGCCCGACGCGTCCGGCGGCATGCCGGTGGTCAGCACGAATTCGCCGTATTCGCCGGTATTGCCGATCAGGCGCGGCGGGCTCATGTGCGGTGCCGGCTGCTGGGCGTTCTCGGCCATCGTCGCCAGGCGGATCACGGCCTTGCGCTCGGGCAGGGTGACGATGCGGTTCTGGCGCGTGGCCTGCTCGAGCGCGGCCAGGCGCTCGGCATAGATCGGCATGACCTTGTCCAGCGGGATCTGGTCCTTCTTCAGCTCGAGCATGACGGCGCGGTAGTCGGCGTCCTTGAAGCCGCGTTCCTTGGCGATCAGCTTGGCCGTGATCTGCATCTGGTTGCGGATCTCTGCGAACGAGGTCAGCGACTTGGCGATCAGCTCCTGCGGGCTGATGTCGACGCCGAATTCGCGCAGGTTGTTGGCGTACACCTCGGCCGGCAGGCGGTGGTCCGTACGCGCGCGCGGCAGCAGTTCCGTCTTCAGGCGCGCGTTATACGCGAGCAGCTGCTGTTCCAGGGTACTGAAGCTTTTTTCCCAGCCTTGCAGGCCGCTCTTGGCCAGCAGCTCGCGCATGCCCTTGAGCAGGGTCGGGGCGTCGTTCAGCGATTGCTCGATCTCGCCCTTGTAGGGGCCGAGCAGGTTCTTGTTGGCCTTCAGGCGCTCCTGCAGGCGCTCGTGCGCCAGTTCCGTGACCGGGCGGTAGCCCTTGGCCAGGCCGGCGTACTTGTCCAGGCGCACCAGCAGCGCCTGCTGGCGCTCCTTCGGGATGCGCGGGTCGAGCGTCGAGCGCATCACGCCGAACATCATGCCGGTCAGGTCGATGAAGGGCATGAAGTACTTGCGGTCGAGGGCGGCGGTGCGCAGCTGGTCGTTGGCCTTGTTGATCAGGATTTCCAGGTCCTGCTTCACCTTCGGGTCGGTCTCGACCTTGAGGCGCTTCTGGTACTCGGCGATCGCCGCGCGCAGGTCCTTGTTGGTGGCTTCGAACTGGTCGCGCGAGAGGTCGGTGATCTGTTCGTCGTAGCCGTTCACGCCCAGCGTGCTCGCGCTCTCCGGCGAATACTTGGCCAGGACGTTCAGCAGGACTTTGGCGTTCTCGTTGCTCTTGGTGACCCAGGCCGGCTCGGCGGCGAAAGCGGGGGCGGCGAGGGCGGCGGCCAGCAGGCCGGCAAGGACGGTACGGACCAGGGGACGGGATGGCAGCATTGCTTTCCTTTTTACGTGACGATGCAAAAACGGCTGCACCGCGCGATGCGCCGCGCAGCCCGGACGGTATTTTTCGTACACCCGCCAGTATGCCCGTTTTTGAACGCGGTGTTGCTCATATGCATGTATAAAAACACAAAAAGTTGCATTGTGTGCAAATATGTTTCTGTGGTCTATCGAACATCGAAAAACGGTTCAGCTCCGTATAATCGGATCGATTACGGGTAAGCGGTTCGCGGGCTCAGCGCACCATTTGCGGCCGCGTCCGCCACCGCCTCTGCCTCGTAAGTTCCGCGTGCCGCCCCGCGCGACATGCACACGCCGCGACGGACGAACGCTGGACCAATTCGCCGCAAGAGATGGCTACTAAAATAGTTAGGATGATCAAATGACAAAGAATATCGCCATTGTAGGCGCTGGGTTTTCCGGAGCTGTCATTGCAAACCAGCTCGCACAAGCCGGCCACAAGGTCGAAGTATTTGAATCGCGTCCGCATATCGCGGGCAACTGCCATTCCGAACGTGACGCCGAAACCGGCGTCATGGTGCACGTCTACGGGCCGCACATCTTCCACACCGATAACGAGCGCGCCTGGGAATTCGTCAACCGCTACGCCGAGTTCAAGCCTTACGTGAACCGCGTCAAGGCCATCACCGGCAAGCGCGTCTTCACGCTGCCGATCAACCTGCTCACCATCAACCAGTTCTTCGGCAAGACCATGCGTCCGGCCGAGGCCCAGGAATTCCTGGCCGAGCTGGGCGACAAATCGATCGAGAACCCGCAGACCTTCGAGGAGCAGGCCCTGCGCTTCGTCGGCCGCGAGCTCTACGAAGCCTTCTTCAAGACCTACACCGTCAAGCAATGGGGCATGGAGCCGTCGGAACTGCCGGCGAGCATCCTCAAGCGCCTGCCGGTGCGCTTCAACTACGACGACAACTACTTCAACCACAAGTACCAGGGCATGCCGGCCGAAGGCTACACCGCGCTGGTCGAGAACATCCTGAAGGTCGACGGCGTCACCGTCCACCTGAACACCCGCTTCGACCCGGACCAGAAATCGCAGTACGACCACGTGTTCTACAGCGGCCCGATCGATGCCTGGTTCAAGCACGTCGAAGGCCGCCTGCCTTACCGCACCCTGGACTTCGAGATGTTCCGCGACAAGGGCGACTACCAGGGCAACGCCGTCGTCAACTACTGCGACAACGAGCAGCCCTACACCCGCATCACCGAGCACAAGCACTTCTCGCCCTGGGAACAGCACGAAGGCACGGTGCTCTACAAGGAATACAGCCGCCAGTGCGGCGAGGACGACATTCCCTACTACCCGATCCGCATGGCGCGCGACAAGGAGCAGCTCGAGCGCTACGTCAAGCTGGCCCAGAACGAAAGCAACGTCACCTTCGTGGGGCGCCTGGGCACCTACCGCTACCTGGACATGGACGTCACCATCAACGAGGCGCTGATCACCTCCGACAAGTTCCTGGAAGCCGCCCGCGGCGCCGGGAAGATGCCGGCGTTCGTGATCGATCCGCTGGCGTGATCGCACGCTCCCGCTACTGAAGAGCGCGGCCGGCCTGCGCCGGCCCGCGTGGCCGAGTAGTGGTTGCTTTGGCAATATTTCTGTGTCAGCATGGGATTCCTTTTCCTGGAATCCCATCCCATGCTTCACTTCACCCGCATCGCATTGGCCGTGTCGCTCGCCGGCGCAGCCACCTTCGCTTCCGCCCAGACTTCGCCCGCCGCCCAAGCCGAACGCCCGGCCACCACCTTCCCCTACACGCCCGGCCTGGACGTGAGCTCCATGGACAAGAGTGCCGACCCCTGCGTCGACTTCTACCAGTACGCCTGTGGCGGCTGGATGAAGAACAACCCGATCCCGGCCGACCAGGCGCGCTGGTCGGTCTACGGCAAGCTGGCCCAGGACAACCAGCGCTACCTGTGGGGCATCCTCGACGGGCTGGCCAAACAGAAGGAAGGCCGCAGCGCGACCCAGCAGAAGATCGGCGACTACTTCGGCGCCTGCATGGACGAGACCGCGATCGCCAAGCGCGGCGCGGCGCCGCTGGCGCCCTGGTTCGATCGCATCGACGCCATGAAATCGACGCGCGAGCTGCCGGCGGTGCTGGCCGCGCTGCAACTGGCGCTGTCGGACGACGACTTCTTCTTCGGCTTCAGCTCGAACCAGGACTTCGGCGACTCGACCCGCGTGATCGCCTTTGCCAGCGGCGGCGGCCTGGGCCTGCCGGACCGCGACTACTACCTGAAGCTCGATGCCCGTTCGAAGGACATCCGCGCCAAGTACGAAGCCCACCTGGCCACCATGTTCGGCCTGGCCGGCGAAGCGCCGGAAGTGGCGAAGCGTTCGGCCGCGACCGTGATGCGCATCGAGACCGCGCTGGCGAAGGCCTCGCTGACGCGGGTCGAGAAACGCGACCCCTATAAACTGTTCCACAAGATGGACCTGAAGGGCCTGCAGAAGACCACGCCGGGCTTCGACTGGAAGGCCTACCTGGCCGCGCTCGGCCAACCGGGCGTGAACACGTTCAACGTCACCGAGCCGGCCTTCTTCAAGGCTTTCAATAAACAGCTCGCCGCCGAGGACCTGGGCGCGATCAAGACCTACCTGCGCTGGCACGTGCTCGAAGCCTTGGCGCCGGCGCTGTCGCCGCAATTCGACGAGCCGCACTTTGCGTTCTTCATGCAGACCCTGCGCGGCGTCGAGCGCCAGCAGCCGCGCTGGAAGCGCTGCGTGCAGCTGGTCGACCGCCAGCTCGGCGAAGCCCTCGGCCAGGAATTCGTGGCGCGCGCCTTTTCGCCGGAACTGAAGGCCAAGGCCCTGCACATGACGCGCCAGATCGAGGAGGCGATGGCGAAGGACATCGAGTCGCTGGCGTGGATGAGCGCCGACACCAAGCAGCGCGCGCAAGAGAAGCTCGATGCCATCGTCAACAAGATCGGCTATCCGGACACCTGGCGCGATTATTCCGCGTATGAGGTGCGCGCGGACGATTTCGCCGGCAACGTCGTGCGCGGCAAGGCGTTCGAGAGCCGCCGCCAGCTGGCCAAGATCGGCAAGCCGCTCGACCGCGCCGAATGGCTGATGACGCCGCCGACGGTGAACGCCTATTTCAATCCGCAGATGAACGACATCAACTTCCCGGCCGGCGTGCTGCAGCCGCCGCTGTTCGACCCGAAGATGGACGACGCACCGAACTACGGCAACACCGGCGGCACCATCGGCCACGAGCTGACCCACGCCTTCGACGACGAGGGGCGCCAGTTCGATGCCAAGGGCAATTTGAAGGACTGGTGGACGAAAAAGGACGGCAAGGCATTCGAGGAGCGCGCCGAGTGCATCGTCGAACAGTACGGCAAGTACACGGTGGTGGATGACATCAAGATCAACAGCAAGCTGACCCTGGGCGAGGACGTCGCCGATTTGGGCGGCCTGATCCTCGGCTGGATGGCATGGAAGAACCAGATGGCGAGCATGCCCCAACAGGCCCAGCCGCTGCGTGATGGCTTGACGCCGGAGCAGCGCTTCTTCGTCGGCTACGCACAATGGGCCTGCGAAAACGACCGCCCGGAAAACCTGCGCGTCTCGGCCGCGACCGATCCCCACTCGCCGGGCAAGTACCGCGTCAACGGCGTGGTCATCAACATGCCGCAGTTCGAGAAAGCCTTCAACTGCAAGCCGGGCCAGCCGATGGCGGCGGTGAAGCGTTGCCGGGTGTGGTGATCGAGATCGCGATCCGCGGCCGGGACGTTGACTTCGGCCCGCGGCGCTACCCGTAGCGTGGGCAACTTCGCTGCCCACGCGCTACGCACAAGCCTGTAGGGTGGGCACGGCGTGCCCACCCTACGAAACCTCGTCCCCAGCAAGCGAAGCCAAAAAAACGCCACCGCGAGGTGGCGTTTTCATTCATGGGTTACTCAGCGCACAGCTCAGTGCTGGTTGATCTTCCCGCGCCAGGCACCCGTTTCCGCACCACGCTTCTCGAGCATTTCCTTGAAGTTCTGCAGGTTGCCGCGCGCTTCCATGCGCACCGCGCCGAACGCGTCGCCGATGGTTTCCAGCACGCCTTCGGGCGTGTAGTCCATCTGCAGGGTGACGCGGGTCACGTTGTCGGAAATCTTGTGGAAGGTGACGACGCCACCATTGCGCACGCCGCCGATGCTGCGCCAGGCGATGCGCTTGTCCGGGATCTGCTCGGTGATTTCCGCATCCCACTCCTTCTCTTCGCCGGCGACGTTGGCCTTCCAGTGCAGGCGCTTGTCGTCGAGCTGGCGGATTTCGTGGACGCTCTTCATGAACTGTGGAAAGTCCTCGAACTGCGTGAACTGGTTGTAGGCGGTGCGCACCGGCACGTTGACTTCGATCGATTCGATGATCGACGAGTCATTGCCCGAACCACGGTTTTTCTTCATTTGCTTCGACAGCATCATGCCGCCGACAGCGAGGGCGGCAACAGTAACCACGCGATTTAGCATGTGATTCTCCTTTTGGCTTAAGCCGGCCGGCACACGGTGACAAGTTCAGCCCGACCCGAAAACGCGTGCACGGCCTTGCGATGTAAAAACGGTTGGGTCGTAATGGGCCACGCGATGGGTTCGCGTCTTTGTTGTTAAGTTAAGCGAATTCCGGAACAGGGGGCGCGCGGTAGAAATGTGTGCAGATACGGATGAGTTGAGCGCTGTTGCTGGTAGATAAGTGATTGAAGAATATTTTTATGAGGAAAAGTAAACGATGAACAATCGATTCCAAGGCGAACTAGTGTGAAATAATATTTCATCAAGCATAAATTTATGAAATATTCTTTCATCAAGAAACCACTGTTTCGCGCTCGACTGGATGGGCATACAGTAGATCCCGGCGGTATAATGGGTACATGCAGAATCTCCTTCACAACCTCAATCCCGAACAACTCGCGGCCGTGACCCTGCCACCGCAGAGCGCGCTGATCCTGGCGGGGGCCGGCTCGGGCAAGACCCGCGTGCTGACCACGCGTATCGCCTGGCTGATCCAGACCGGGCAGGTGGGCCCGGCCGGCATCATGGCCGTCACGTTCACCAACAAGGCGGCGAAGGAGATGCTGACGCGCCTGTCCGCCATGCTGCCCGTGAATACGCGCGGCATGTGGATCGGCACCTTCCACGGCCTGTGCAACCGCCTGCTGCGCACCCACTACAAGGACGCCGCGCTGCCGCAGTCCTTCCAGATTCTCGATTCCCAAGACCAGCTGTCGATGATCAAGCGCCTGCTGAAAGCGGCGAACGTCGACGACGAGAAGTACCCGGCCAAGAACCTGATGTACTTCATCAACAATGCGAAGGAGCAGGGCTTGCGCGCCGGACAGGTCGAGGCCTATGACCCGATCGAGCGCAAGATGGTCGAGCTGTATGAACTCTACGACCAGCAATGCCAGCGCGAAGGCGTGGTCGACTTCGCCGAGCTGCTGCTGCGTTCCTACGAACTGCTCGCGCGTAATGCGCCGCTGCGCCAGCACTACCAGATGCGTTTCAAGCACGTGCTGGTCGACGAATTCCAGGATACCAACGACCTGCAATACAACCTGCTGAAACTGCTGGCCGGCCACGGCGAGGGCAGCGGCGGCGCCATCTTCGCCGTCGGCGACGACGACCAGAGCATCTATGCCTTCCGCGGCGCCAACGTCGGCAACATGACCGCTTTCGAGCGCGACTTCCAGGTCCAGAACCTGATCAAGCTGGAGCAGAATTACCGCTCGCACGGCCACATCCTCGACAGCGCCAACTTCCTGATCGCCAACAACAAGAACCGCCTCGGCAAGAACCTGCGCACTGACGCGGGGCAGGGCGAGCCGGTGCGCGTGTATGAGGCTTCGTCCGACCTGGAAGAAGCCCAGTGGATCATCGAGGAAGCGAAAAGCCTGATGGCCGACGGCATGCCGCGCAGCGAAATCGCCATCCTCTACCGCTCGAACGCGCAAAGCCGCGTCATCGAGCACGCGCTGTTCGCGGCCGGCCTCCCCTATACGGTCTACGGCGGCCTGCGCTACTTCCAGCGCGCCGAGGTCAAGCACGCCATCGCCTACCTGCAATTGATGGACAACCCGCACAACGATTCGGCTTTCCTGCGCGTAGTGAACTTCCCGACGCGCGGCATCGGCGTGCGTTCGATCGAGCAATTGCAGATGGCGGCCGACACCTATGGCGTCTCGCTGTACGCGGCCGTGCCCTACATGACCGGCAAGGCCGGCAGCGCGCTGGGCAGCTTCGTGAAACTGATCGAAGGCGCCCGTTTCGAGACCCAGCAACTGCCGCTGCCGGAAATGGTGCGCGTGGTGCTGGAGCGCAGCACCCTGCTGACCCACTACGCCAACGAAAAGGAAGGCGCCGACCGCATCGAAAACCTCGAGCAGATGGTCAACGCCGCGACCCAGTTCGTGCAGGAAGAAGGTTTCGGACAGCAGGCGCCGGCCCACCTCGGCCCGCCATCGGCGGCCCAGGCCGGCGACGCGATCCTGAACCAGGACGGCATCGAGATCCTCGACGCCGACGCGCCGCTGCCGTCCGTCATGTCGCCGCTGGCGGCCTTCCTTGCCCACGCCTCGCTGGAAGCGGGTGATGCCCAGGCGCAGGCCGGCCAGGACGCGATGCAACTGATGACCGTGCACTCGGCCAAGGGCCTGGAATTCGACGCCGTGTTCATTACCGGGCTGGAAGAGGGCCTGTTCCCGCACGAGAGCAGCTCGCGCGAGATGGATGGCGTCGACGAAGAGCGGCGCCTGATGTACGTGGCAATCACGCGCGCGCGCAAGCGCCTGTACATGAGCTTTACCCAGCAGCGCATGCTGCACGGCCAGACCCGCTTCAACATGAAGTCGCGCTTCTTCGACGAACTGCCCGAGGAGGCGCTGAAGTGGCTGTCGCCGCGCGTGCAGAGCCACTGGTTCGCCAACAAGAAGGCGCCGACCGCCTGGGACGACGCGGCCTTCCGCAATGCCGGCAGCGACAACAAGATCGCCCAGCAGATCACCCAGAAGTCGGGCGGCGGCTCGGGCTGGCGCATCGGCGAAACGGTGGCCCACGCCAAGTTCGGCGAAGGCGTGATCGTGAATATCGAAGGCGGGGCGGGCGCGGCGCGGGCCCAGATCAACTTCGGCCCGTCCGGCATCAAGGTGCTCGACCTGTCGGTGGCCAAGCTGGAGCGCGTGTCGCGCTAAGGGTCTTTGGTGGGCCGGCGGCGTTCGCGAACGCCGTCGAAGCATCGCCGGCCTGCCGGGCCGGGCAGGATGTTACTTCTGCAGGTTGACCCGGGCAGCGCCTGCCTCGACCGGCTTGCCGAACATGCGGCGGTAAGCCGCATACAGCGAGCACTGCAGCAGCAGGATGAACAGGAAGATCAGCCACATGATGGCCACGCGCGCCACGTTCGAGCCGCCCAGCAGCAGCGTGAACACGATGCACAGCCCGAACAGGATCGCGAACCAGGCCAGCAGCAGCACCACGAACACGCGCGCGCTCTTCCACACCGCGAAGAAGCTGTAGAAGGCCGCCTTGCCCGGTCCCATCTGCTGCCAGTAGACCAGGGGCGCGGCGAACGACAGCGCGATCAGCACGCTCACATTCAGCACGAAGACGCCGAAGATCTTGAACATGTCCCAGCCCGTCACCAGCGGCGGATTCTTCGGGTCGACCGGCTGCGAGAACTGTTGCCAGAAGTCGGGATCGATCGCGAAGCGCGCCAGGATCGTCAACAGCAGCGACACCGCCAGGTAGATCAGGCCGACCTTGCACAGTTGCAGCAGCACCGGCTTGCGGAAGCCCGTCAGCAGGACGGCGGGCGAGACGCGCTCGCCATTGTCGATCATCAGGCAGGCCTTCATGAAGGCCATCGACAGCGAGGGAATCAGGACCACGGCGAGCATCGCGCCGACCAGCTGGAAGGCGCTGATCAGGAGGCTGATCAGGATGTTCGCGAAGAGCAGGGTGGTCAGGGCGGCAGGTTGTTTGCGGAACAGTCCGGCTCCTTCCTTGAGCCAGGTCCAGCCGGTCATTGCGGGCATGTTATTCATTATTTACAGGGCCAGTGCCGGCGCCGGGCTGGCAAGCCGGTCGCGCAGGATGCGCTCGAAATGGGTCGGATCGTGCGGCGTCAGCATTTCGGCCGCGCGCGGCACGTGCAGGTCGTACAGGCGCGACAGCCAGAAGCGCAGGGCAGCGGCGCGCAGCGTGGTCTGCCACGCGGATACTTCCTCGGCGGTGAACGGCCGCACCGCACGGTAGGCGTCCAGCAGGGCCTGCACGCGCGCCACATCCAGTGTGCCGCTGGCGAGGTCGATGCACCAGTCGTTGACGGTCACGGCCAGGTCGAACAGCCAGGTATCGACGCCGGCGAAGTAGAAATCGAAGCAGCCCGTCAGCTTTTCGCCAACGAACATCACGTTGTTGCGGAACAGGTCGGCATGCACGGGCCCGCGCGGCAGGCGCGCGTAGGCGTCGGTGGCGGCAAACGCTTCCTGCGCGGCGACTTCCTCGCGCAGCAGGCGCGCGTTCTCGGGCGACAAGAAAGGCAGCACGACCGGCGCGGTCGCGCTCCACCACGCCAGACCACGCAGGTTCGGTTGGGCCAGCGGGAAGTCCCGGGCCGCCAGGTGCATGCGCGCGAGCATCGTGCCCACTTCCGCGCAATGCACCGGCTGCGGGTCCATCTGCGAGCTGCCGGCCAGCTTGGTGACGATCACCGCGGGCTTGCCCTGCAGCGGCACCACCAGTTCGCCATCGTGGTTGGCGACCGGCGCCGGCACCGGAATGCCGCGCTCGGCCAGGTGGCGCATCAGGCCGATGTAGAAGGGTAGCTGCTCGAAATCCAGGTTCTCGAAAATGGTGAGCACATACTCGCCGCGTTCGACCGTCAGGAAAAAATTACTGTTTTCGATGCCGGAAGCGATGCCGTCGAGGGCAAGTGCCTGGCCAAGGGGGAACTGCTTGATCCACTGGGTGAGCTCATCCAGTGTGACCGCGGTGAAAACTGCCATCGTGGGAGCAAGAATGAAAAGTCAAACGGCGGGGCGGTTCGCCCCGCGGTGGTCGGGTCAGCGCTGGTTCGTCGGCAAGGGCGGCGGCGGCGGAATGTCGGCCGGCGCCGTCATCGGGACGGTTGCCGGCGGCACGGT
>DNCF01000306.1 GCA_003484545.1 Massilia sp.
GGATGGCCGGCTGGCCCTGTGCGATCGCGGCCATCCGGCGATGGCCAGTGCCGGGCTCGGCGACGTGCTGGCCGGAGTGCTCGGTGCCTTGCTGGCGCAGCAGCTGGCGCCGTTCGATGCGGCTTGCCTGGGCGCCTGGCTGCACGCCGCCGCCGGTGAGCGCCTTGGCCCGCTGGGTCGCGGCCTGGCCGCCAGCGATCTGATTCCGGTGATTCGTCAGTTGTTCGAGGAACAGTCGCCATGCCTGAAGTGAATCTGTATGCCGGGGACGAGGCGGCGATGCTCGCACTGGGCGCGCGCATTGCCCGGGTNNCGCTGGCGCGCGCCCTGGCGCCCGGCCTGGTCATCTACCTGCATGGCGACCTCGGCGCCGGCAAGACCACGCTGTCACGCGGCCTGATCCGTGGTTTCGGCCACCAGGGCAAGGTCAAGAGCCCGACCTTCACGCTGGTCGAGCCCTACGAACTGGGCGAGGTCCAGGTGTTCCATTTCGATCTGTATCGCCTGGTCGATCCCGAAGAGCTGGAGTTTCTCGGCATCCGCGATTATTTCGAGGGCAACGCGCTGTGCCTGATCGAGTGGCCGGAGCGCGGGGCCGGCATTTTGCCAAAGGCCGACATGGACATTACCATTACGCCGCATGAGGCCGGCCGAACGCTGCGCCTGTCGCCCCATACCGCGCGGGGCGAAGCCTGGTGTGTCGCCCTGACCGACGGAGAGCTATGAATAACATGGGTTTGGGGATGCGCATTCGCACCCTGGTTGTTGGCCTGGTGCTGTCGCTGATGGCGACGGACCTGTTTGCTGCCAGCGATGTGCAGAGCGTGCGTCTGTGGCGTGCGCCGGACAACACCCGCCTGGTGTTCGACCTGTCAGGGCCGGTCGAACACAAGATTTTCACCCTCACCGCACCCGACCGGCTGGTCATCGATGTCACTGGCGCGACGTTGAAGGCCGAGCTCGACAAGCTCGCTCTGCAGAACACGCCGGTCGCGTCCCTGCGCGCCGGTCAGCACGATGCCAACACGCTGCGCGTGGTGGTCGACCTGCATGCGCCCGTTTCGCCGAAGAGCTTCAGCCTGGCGCCCAACCAGCAGTATGGACACCGTCTGGTGGTCGATCTGTTCGACCAGGCCACTGCGGCCCGTGCCGCCACCCAGCCGCCAGCGACCGCCACACCGTCCACCCCGGCTGCTCCGGTCTCGCCGACCCTGCCGGCGGTGAAGCTGCCGGCCACCTCGGGTGGCAAGCGTGACATCGTGATCGCCATCGACGCCGGCCACGGCGGCGAAGACCCGGGCGCCATCGGCCCCGGCAAGGTCTACGAGAAACACGTGGTGTTGCAGATTTCCAAGGAGCTGCAACGCCAGATCAACGCCGAGAAAGGCTTCCGCGCCGAACTGGTGCGCACCGGCGACTACTTCATTCCGCTGCGCAAACGGACCGAGATCGCCCGCAAGAAGGGCGCCGACCTGTTCGTCTCGATCCACGCCGACGCCTTCACCGAACCGCGCGCGCGCGGCTCGTCGGTGTTCGTGCTGTCGGAAAAAGGCGCGACCTCGACCGCCGCGCGCTGGCTGGCGAACGACCAGAACAAGGCCGACATGATCGGCGGCGTCAACCTGGGCCGCCACGACAAGCAGCTCGCCAGCGTGCTGTTCGACCTCTCGACCACGGCCCAGATCAACGACAGCCTGAAGCTCGGCAAGGCCGTGCTGGGCGAGATCGGCGGCATCAACCGACTGCACAAGGCCGCCGTCGAGCAGGCCGGCTTCGCCGTGCTGAAAGCCCCGGACATTCCCTCGATCCTGGTCGAGACGGCCTTCATCTCGAACCCCGAGGAAGAAGCCAAGCTCAAGGACGACGGCTATCAGGAACAGCTGGCCAACGCCATCACCAAGGGCATCAAGCGTTATTTCTCGGCCAATCCGCCGATGGCGAAGAGCCGCACGACCTGATGCTTACTCCCCGGCCGGCCCGCTGCCGCTGGCCGGCACGCGGTTGACCAGCTTCTCGCCGCGCTCGAAGGCCGTGATGCTGTCGATGGTCGTTTGCATGATCTGCCCGATCGCTTCGACGGTAAAGAAGGCCTGGTGACCGGTGACGATCACGTTGGGAAACGAGACCAGCCGCTGGATGACGTCGTCGGCGATGATCGTGGAGGACAGGTCCTGGAAAAACAGGTTCGCTTCCTGCTCGTAGACGTCGATCGCCAGGCCGCCCAGTTGCCCGGACTTCAGCGCACGAATGGCGGCATCCGTGTCGACCAGTCCGCCCCGGCTGGTGTTGACCAGGATGCAACCGCGCTTGGCACAGGCCAGGGTGCGCGCATCGACCAGGTGGACGGTCTCTTTCGTCAAGGGGCAATGCAGGGACACCACATCGCTGGAGGAGAGCAGTTCGTCGACCGACACGTAGCGTCCGCCGGCAGCTTCGAAAGCGGGATTGACGCAAGGATCGGCACCGACGACGTGGCAGCCGAATCCGGCCATGATCCTGGCGAAGATCACGCCGATCTTGCCGGTGCCGATGACGCCGACCGTCTTCCCGTGCAGGTCCACGCCCATCAAGCCCTCCAGGTCGAAATTGCCGTCGCGCGTGCGGGCGCTGGCGCGGGCGATCTTGCGGTTCACGGCAAGCAGCAGCCCGACTGCGAATTCAGCGACCGAATAAGGCGAATAATCGGTGACCCGCACCACGGCGATCCCATGCCGCTCGGCCGCGGCGGTATCGATGTGGTTATAGCCCGTGGAGCGCGTTGCCACGAGGCGCGTGCCCTGCTCGGCCAGGATGGCAAGCACCTGGGCATCGACCGCATCGTTGACGAACACGCAGACGGCCTCGCAGCCGGCGGCAAGGTTGGCGGTCTCGACTTTCAGGCGATCGTCGAAGAAGCGCAACTGGTGACCGGCGCTGCCGTTGGCACGCTCGAGCATTGTCTTGTCATAGCGACGCGCACTGAACACTGCTGTCTTCATGTTTCCCTCTCGTCTGGCCATGGATCGATGTGGGCGGCTGCCGACCAGTGTAAAAGAAAGCATCCCGTCCGCGAGCCCGATAGCGCGCGATGGTGCGCCCCTGCGCTCATGGCATACTACGCGGTCCCGAACGACCCGTTACCGACATGACGAACATGGACGCAGCCATTTCCACCATCTACGGCCAGCTCCCGGCCCTGCTCCTGAGCGCGCCCGACGGCGCGCAAGCCACCATCACCCTCTACGGCGCCCATTTGATCTCCTGGCGCGGCGCCGACGGCCGCGAGCGCATGTTCTGCAGCGCCAAGTCCGCGCTCGACGGCAGCCGCGCGATCCGCGGCGGCGTACCCGTGATTTTTCCCCAGTTCGCCGAGCGCGGCAGCGGCATGCGCCATGGCTTCGCCCGCGTGAGCACCTGGCGCGTGCTGGATAGCGGCGTCGAGGATGGCTGGGCCTTCGCCGTGTTCGGGCTGGGCGCCGGCGACCTCGATCCGAAGCATGCACAGGCCTGGCCGCACGGCTTCGAACTGGCGCTGCGGGTGGCGATCCACGCCAACCAGCTGTCGATGCGCTTCGAGGTGCGCAATACCGGCGCCAGCGCCTTCCCGTTCGCGGCGGCGCTGCACACCTACCACCTGGTCGACGACATCGCAACCGTGCGCATCGATGGCGTCGAGCGCGAGGAACTGGTCATCGCGGACAAGTTCGACCGCGTCTACGAAGGCGTCGCCCCGCCCCTGGCCCTGGTCGACGGCAGCATCGTGCTGACGCTGCGCCAGGAAGGCTTCACGGACGCGGTGGTCTGGAATCCCGGCGCGGCCGACGCCGCGGCGCTGGCCGACATGGCTGACGACGAATACCGCCGCTTCGTGTGCGTCGAGCCGGCGCTGCTGGATGGGCCGACGCTGCAGCCGGGCGAGCGCTGGGTGGGCGAGTACCACGTATCGTAGTCGTCCAAACAAAAAGCCGGCTCGCGCCGGCTTCGTTTTAATTCGATTCCTTCACCATCCGCCCTTCGCCCGCCTGCACCGGCCGCGCATTGAGCGGATACAGGCGCGAGAACAGCGCCATCTGCGCCGGCGAGGCCGTCATCGGCTGCTTCATCACCAGCCACAACACGTTTTCCTGGCACGGCGGCGTGGTCTGCGAGCCCATGTAGGTGTAGTACTCGCGGCGCTCCGGCAGCAGTTCGTAGGGATCGATCTCGATGCCGGGCGCCACCGCCTGCTGCTTCTCGAGCGGGATGTTGTTCCACACGGTCTGGATCGTTTCGTTGGCCCGGCCGCGTTCGAGCAGCACGGCGACGATCGCCAGCTTGCCGTCGGGGCCGCGGTGTTCGAGGTGCACCACCATCTCGGTGCCCTTGCCGTTGATCTTTTCTTCCGACGGGCGGTGGAAGTGGAACTGCACCAGCTCGTAGCTCTGGTTGCCGATGGTGATGAAATTGCCGGCGGCGACGTTCACCTGCACGGTCTTGCCGTTGTCGATTTCGGTGAACAGCGAGGGGCGGTAATTGAAATCGATGTCGGCGAGGTCGACCTTCATGCCGTCGCGGATGTCGATCGGCGACTGGCGCTTGCCGGTGCCGCACTGCGACCAGGCCGGGTTGATCTTGCCCCAGTTCTCGGGGCCGAATTCGCCCTCGTAGTCCCAGTGATGGCTGATCTTCGGCGCCGCCGCCAGCGCCGCTTCCTTCTTGCGCTTCGCCTCGGCCGCCTTCTTCGCCCGGGCCGCGGCGGCGATGCGTGCGGCCTGCTTGGCGCGCATCTCGGCCAGGCGCTCGGCGATCTTCACCGACAGCTCGACCTGTGCGTCTTCCTCGCTCTGCGCGGAAATGCTGGACGCCACGCGGTCGGCCGTGGCGGCGCTCGCCCTGGCAGGCGTGGCCGCCTTGTCCGCCTTCGCTTCCTTGTCGGCCGCCGCGGCGAGCGCCGCCATCGACGCCTTCTCGACCGGCTTGGCGCTGGCCGGTTTCGACAGCTCGGCCGCGAGCCTCCTGGCGGCCTCGGCGTCCGGCTTGGCGGCGGGAACAGGCGATTCGTTGGCGCTTGCGTGATGCATGACGATACTGCAAGCGAACAGGGCAATGAGCTTACGCATGGGGTTCGGGGAAGTGGCTTACCATGCTTTAACGACGCTTCCAGCCTGAAACTTGAGGAAAAATACGCTTGTTAACGACAAAGCGCCGGATACATCCGGCGCTTTGATCGATCAGGAACGCATCAGCGGCTCAACATGCGGCGTCCGACTTTGTACAGGCCGCCCAGCATGAGGGGCACGAGCGCCACGCTGACGCCGACCAGGACGATCTCGGTCAGGTGGTCGCGCACGATCGGGATATTGCCGAAGAAATAACCCGCAGTCACCAGACTGGCGACCCAGAACACGGCGCCCGTGATGTTGTAGAGCTGGAAGCGCCAGTGCGTCATGTCCGACACGCCGGCCACGAAAGGAGCGAAGGTACGCACCACCGGGATGAAGCGCGCCATGATGATGGTCTTGCCACCATGTTTTTCGAAGAAATCGTGGGTGCGGCGCAGCGCGTCCTTGTTGATCCACCGGTAATCGTTGGTGAACATGCGCTGGCCGACGGCTTCGCCGATATAGTAATTCAGTGTATTGCCGGTGACGGCGGCGACGATCAGGAGCGCCATCAGCAGCGGATAACTCATCTCGCCGGTGGCGCAGAAGGCGCCGGCGATGAACAGCAGGGTGTCGCCCGGGAAGAAAAACAGGACCACCAGGCCGGTTTCGCAGAACACGATTGCGAACAGGACGATGTAGACATAAACGCCATATTCAGCCAGCAGGACGCCCAACGTTTTATCGACATGGAGAATCATGTCGAAAAATTGCATCAGATCCATAATTTTCCTAAACGGTAACGACGCATCATACCACCAGTCAGCCTGGCGAAACCTTCGGCCGGACTGAGGCATTTGCGCGATTAAGGGTGCATTAAGTTTCCAAGGCGGCGTCCAAAACGCTTGTCGAGATATTCAATTTCACGTCTACAATTACCTCACATTAACAACAACTGGGAGCGGAGATGATGGCAAGGATCATGGGATGGGGGGCCGGTGTTGCGCTGGCGCTGGCAGGCAGCCTGGCGCAGGCGGCCGAACCGAAGCCGTTGCCGCCGAAACCGAGCGTCGGCGAGATCGTCAAGGCGTCCACGGCGGCCGACTGGCGGCCGCTCGACCTGGACAACACCCTCTACATGGACTTGCCGGGCGGGCGCGTGGTCATCGAACTTGCCCCGCCTTTCGCGCCGAACCACGTCGCCAACATCAAGGCGCTGGCGCGCGAGCATTACTTCGACGGCCTCGCCATCCTGCGCTCGCAGGACAACTTCGTGGTCCAGTGGGGCGACCCGGACGAGAAGAACCCGCGTCCCGTGAAGGACGCGAAAATGAAACTCAAGGCCGAGTTCACCGTCCCGATGAAGAACGACAAGCACTTCACGCGCCTGAAGGATGTCGATGGCTATGCGCCCCAGGTCGGGCATTCGAACGGCTTCCCGGTCGGGCGTGATCCGGAGAAGGGCGAGACCTGGCTGGCGCACTGCTACGCGATGGTCGGCGTCGGCCGCGACAACGAGGCCGACAGCGGCGGCGGCACCGCGCTGTACGTCGTCACCGGCCAGTCGCCGCGTCACCTGGACCGCAACATCACCGTGGTCGGGCGCGTCGTGTCCGGCATGCCGCTGCTGTCGAGCATGCCGCGCGGTCCGGCGCCGATGGGTTTCTACGACAAGCCGGA
>DNCF01000307.1 GCA_003484545.1 Massilia sp.
TCGCCGAGAACGTCAGCTACATCGAGACCATGTTCAAGATGGCGCCAACGGTCAGCAACCCCGAGTTCGACGCGCGCGCCTGGCAGCTGGTGAACGACGACGCGGGCCTGAAGGTCGAGCTGAACAACTGGATGGAAACGCTGGCGCGCGACCCGGCCTTCAACAAGAACCTGGGCGACTTCGTCGCCAAGATCGACGAAGCCGCCGCCGGCATCGACGACGAGCGCTTCACCATGCGCTACCAGACCTACGTGCTGCGCCTCTTGAATCCGTCGCAGGTGTTTTCCTCGATGGTGGGCGCGTTCAAGGCGGCCGCCGCCGGCGGCAAGATCGTGGGCGTGAACATCGTCGGCCAGGAAAGCACCGCCGTCTCGATGCGCGACTACACGCTGCACATGAAGATGTTCGGCTTTCTGAAATCGATCTACCCGGACGTCAAGGTGGCGATGCATGCCGGCGAACTGGCGCTGGGCGACGTACCGCCGGAAGGCCTGAAGTTCCACATCGACCAGGCGCTGGTGGTGGCGAATGCCGACCGCATCGGCCACGGCATCGACCTGGCCCACGAGACCAACGCCGTCGGCATCATGCGCAAGATGCGCCAGGATGACGTGCCGGTCGAGATCAACCTGACCTCGAACGCCTTCATCAATGGCCTGAAGGGCGAGAACCACCCGATCACCCTGTACCGCAAGTATGGCGTGCCCTACGTGATCTCGACCGACGACGCCGGCGTCACCCGCCACACGCTGAGCAACGAATTCGTGCTGTTCGCCAGCCGCTACAAGCCGGACTATGCGGAGATGAAGAAGACCTCGTATAACAGCATCCGCTACGCCTTCCTGCCGCCCGCGGAGAAGACGCGCCTGACGCGCCAGCTCGACGAACGCTTCGCGAAGTTCGAGGCCGAGGTGGCCGGTTTGGCGAAGGATGTAGCGAGGAAGCAACGAGCGAAAAACAAATAAGCTCAGTTGTTAACGGCAGCGCAAGGCTGCCGTTTTTACAAGTGCACCGCCCGGTGCACTGTTTCGGGGCAAACAAAAGTTAGTCAAAACCCAATATTTGTGGCCTGGTTGCCACAGATTCCCGACGCTGCCCCGACGTTTTCTGAAAAAGTTTATCAAAATATTTCAGCAAAGAATGCCTTCCGTATAATCGCGCCTTGTGATTTTGCTGGGGGAAACCCCCGCGCGGCGCGCCGAATGCACGTTTTTTGGGCGATTTAGTGCTTCCGCCTATAAATGGCGAACAAAAAACGTATTTGTCTGTTGGAAGTCGCTCATGCATATTTGCTTGCGTTGCTAAATATGCTTGAAGTTTTTTCAAGGGCAAGTGGTAACAGGGATGAAACATTTCCTGTCTACAATCGCCCGGTCCAAGGCAAGGCCGGCTGTGCCGCTGCGGTTCGCAGCAACCAGGGTTGCAGTACTTGTAAAGAGGGACGTCTTCGGGCGTCCAAATAACTATTAAGTCTATTTTGGGGTTTTTAACAATGATCACTCACAAACAGATCCGGCTGACCAAGCTGGCGCTGGCTTTGTCGATTGCGTTGTCGGCCGCGCCGACCTTCGCACAGAACACCACCTCCGCCATTGGCGGCCGCGTCGCTGGCGCGGACGGCAAGCCGGTGGCTGGTGCACAAGTGTCGATCCTTCATACCGAGTCGAACTCTGTCAGCAACGTCGCGACCGACGCTGAAGGCCGATACATCGCACGCGGTCTGCGTGTGGGTGGTCCGTACACCATTATCATCACCAAGGACGGCGTTTCGGAAAAACGCGACAACGTCTTCATCCAGCTGGCCGAAACCGCGTCGATCGATGCGACCCTGGGCACCGGCATGCAGACCGTGACCGTTTCCGGCACCGCCAACCGCTCGGAGCGCTTCAACCGCACCACCATGGGCGCGGTCACCAGCATCGGCGCGACCGAACTGGCAACCCAGGCATCGATCCAGCGTAACCTGCAGGACTACGCCCGTGCCGATCCGCGCGTCTCGCAGAACGACAAGGAACGCGGCGAAATGTCCGTCGCCGGCCAGAACTCGCGCTACAACTCGATCACCGTCGATGGCGTCGCCATCAACGACACCTTTGGCCTGGAGTCGAACGGCAGCCCCACCGCGCGCCAGGCAATCTCGATCGAAGCGATCCAGTCGGTCCAGGTCAACGTCGCCAACTACGACGTGACCCAGAAAGGCTACACCGGCGCCAACATCAACGCCGTCACCAAGTCGGGTACCAATACCTGGAAGGGCGGCGCCTACTACGTGTGGCGTAACGACCGCTTCGTCGGCGAACGTTACAACAACGTCACCGATACCTACAGCGACGCGCCGAAGTTCAAGGAAACCACCAAGGGCTTGTGGGCCAGTGGCGCCCTGATCGAAGACAAGCTCTTCATCTACGCCCTGACCGAGAAATCGGAAAGCAGCCGCGCCAGCCCTGACTTCGGCATCATTGGCAGCAGCGCCGGCACCACCGTGCCGATCACCTCTTCGGCCGTGCAGCAGGCGCAGCAGATCGCCAAGGACAAGTGGGGCATGGAAATCGGCGGCCTGAACGTGCCGGCCGGCTCGCAGATGACCTCGGAAGAGAAGCTGCTGAAAGTCGACTGGAACATCAGCGATAACCACCGCGCCAACTTCCGCTACGGTAAGACCACCCAGTCGGAACCGGTCTTCCCGTCGTTCGCCCGCGACAGCGTGACCCTCGACTCGATGTTCTACAGCAACGAGAAGAGCATCGAAACCGGCGTCGCCCAGGTCTTCTCGGACTGGACCCCGACCCTGTCGACCGAGTTCCGCGTCTCGTCGCGCGACTATGATTCGGTGCCGAAGAACAGCACCCGCCTGCCGTCGATCCGCCTGCAGTTCAGCGGCGCGCTGCCTGAGGGCACCCCGGCCGGTACCCAGAACGGTTCCCGTGACCTGAACTTCGGTACCGAGTACGCACGCCAGCTGAACGTCCTGGGCACCAAGACCATGGACTACTACGGCGCGGCCAACTGGGTCGTGGGCGACCACGAGATCAAGGGCGGCTTCGACTACAGCACCAACAAGATCTACAACGCCTACCTGCAGAACGTCTTCGGCAGCTACACCTTCGCCTGCGACGACACGCTGAACGCGGGCATCTGCAAGAACGGCAGCGCAGCGGCGATCGAAGCGGCGGTACTGAACAACTTCCGTAACGGTAACCCAACGTCGTACTCGGTGCAGATTCCCGCACCGGGCAAGTCGCTGAGCGACGGCATCTCGTCGTTCACGATGAAGAACACCGGCCTGTTCCTGCAAGACACCTGGACCGCCACCAAGAACCTGACCGTGACCTACGGCGTTCGCGTGGACGAAACCGGCGTCGGCAGCAAGCCACTGGCCAACGCCGACGTGGCGAAACCTGTCATCGCCGGCAACTTCGCTACCGGCCGCGGCCAGACCGGCGGCTTCGGCTACGACAACACCGTCACCCCTGACGGCAAGAAGCTGTGGCAGCCGCGCGTCGGCTTCAACTACAAGTTCGACAGCGCACGTTCGATGCAGATCCGCGGCGGCGCCGGCCTGTTCCAGGGCGCCGCGGCATCGGTGTGGATGTCGAACCCGTTCTCGAACCCGGGCGTCGCTACCAACACGGTCACCTGCGCCTCGAATGCGACCCGTTGCCCAGCCACCGGCTTCTTCAACCCGGATCCGGACAACCAGCCGACCAACATTCCAGGCAGCACGCCGCTGGCCAACGTCGACATCCTCGACCCGGGCCTGCGCCAGCCGTCGATCTGGAAAGCCAACCTGGCGTTCGACACCGAACTGCCATGGTACGGCATGGTCTTTGGTGCTGAGTTCCTGTACACCAACAACAAGGACAGCATCTACTACGAGCACCTGAACCTGGGCGCCTCGACCCGCACCGCCGGTACCGACGGCCGCGAGATGTACTGGAACCCGGCAGCCCTGACGACCAGCTGCTACAGCGTCAATGCCGCCGGTACCTCGCTGACCACCACCAGCGGCTGCACGCAAGCCAAGTACCTGCGTAACCGTTCCTTCAACAACGTCCTGGTGGCGAAGAACACCAGCGAAGGCGACGGCAAGCTGATCACCATGTCGCTGTCGCGTCCGCTGACCAAGGGCTTCGGCTGGTCGGTGGCCTACACCCACACGAAAGCAACGGAAGTTTCGCCGCTGTCGTCGTCGGTCGCCAACTCGAACTTCAATGCACGTGCGGTGTTCAACCCGAACGAAGAAGTCGCATCGAACGCGAACACCATGGCGAAGCACCGCCTGAACGCCCTGGCCAACTTCCAGAAGAAGTTCTTCGGTTCGTACAACACCCGCCTCGGTGTGTTCTACGAAGCACGTTCGGGCAAGCCTTACAGCTGGACCTACAAGAACGACCTGAACGGCGACGGTATCTCGGGCAACGACCTGATGTACATCCCGAAAGCCTTCGGTTCGGGTGAAGTGGTCTTCCTGGGCGATACGGCAACCAGCCACACCAACGAGCAGCGCTTCTGGGACATCGTCAACGGCAACAAGGCCCTGCGTGACGCCGCCGGCGGTGTCGTCGGCCGTAACAAGAGCTTCTCGGACTGGACCAACGTGGTCGACATGCGCATCAGCCAGGAAATCCCGGGCATCTTCAAGCGCAACAAGGCCGTGTTCACCCTGGACTTCTTCAACGTCGGCAACCTGCTGAACAAGAAGTGGGGCCACACCCTGGAGCCATCGTTCGCGTCGGGCGGCGGCACCACCCGCGGCTTCGTGGACTACGCTGGTCTGGATTCGCAAGGCCGTTACGTCTACTTCGTCCGCAACAAGGCCGACGACCTGACCGTCAAGCAGTCGAAGAACGAATCGCAGTGGGCGATCCAGGCAACCGTCAAGTACGAATTCTAAGTTCCTGAATTTGTCCTGATGCCTGAAACGGCCGGTGGAAACACCGGCCGTTTTTTCGTTTACGTGAAAGGGTAAGCGGGCTTGTAAGGATGGCCTCGTGCTGGCCTACGTGCAATAATTCGGGTCGCCCGCGAGGGCCCGTCTTCATCAACAAAGGTATGCCATGATCGTTTCCCCGCGCGCCCGCGCCGTTCTTTCCACCCTGGTCCTGGCGCTCGCCGCGGCCGGCTGCGCAACGTCACCGCGTGCGCCGGTCACCCTCAACCTGGTCGCGATCAACGACTTCCACGGCAACCTCGAGCCGAGCAAGTACACCTACGTCAACGCCGCCACCGGCAAGAGCGAAACCCTGCGCGCCGGCGGCATCGAAGCCCTGAGCGGCGCGCTGGCCACCTGGCGCAAGGAAGACGAGGACCTGCTGTTCATCGGCGCCGGCGACCTGATCGGCGCCAGCCCGGCGCTGTCCTCGATGTGGGCCGACGAGCCGAGCATCGAGGCGATGAACCTGATGGGCCTGCAGATGAGCTCGGTGGGCAACCACGAATTCGACCAGGGCCGCAAGGAACTGCTGCGCCAGCAGAACGGCGGCTGCGATTCGCCGCGTCCCAAAAAGGCCTGCAAGCTGGCGCCGGATTTCAAGGGCGCGCGCTTCACCTATCTCGCCGCCAACGTCCTCGACAAGGCGACCGGCAAGCCCTTCATGCCGGCCTACCGCATCGAGACCGTGAAGGGCATCAAAGTCGGCGTGGTCGGCGTGGTGCTGCAGGATACCGCCTCGGTCGCGGTCAGCTCGGCCATCGCCGGCCTCGATTTCATCGGCGAGGCCGAGGCCATCAACCGCAGCCTGCCGCAGATGCGCGCCGACGGCGCCCAGGTGATCGTCGCCCTGGTGCACGAGGGCGGCCGCACCGACGAGTCGCCCCAGCAGCCCGCCTGCAAAGGGCTGACCGGCGCCGTGGTCGACATCGTGAAGCAGCTCGATCCGGCGATCCGCCTGGTCATCACCGGCCACTCGCACCAGGGCTACCTGTGCCAGGTCGACGGCCGCGTCGTCACCCAGGCCGACGCCGCCGGCCACCTGCTGTCGCGCATCGCCCTGACGGTCGATCCGGACAGCGGCGCGCTGGCCGACATCGACGTCAAGAACGTCGTCATGGACCCGGCCAAATTCCCGGCCGACCCGAAAGTGGCGGCCTACCTCGCCAGCGTCAAGGAGCGCAGCCGCGCGGCGCTGGCGCGGCCGCTGGGCAAGCTCGGCGTCGCGACCGTCGCGAGGAAAGGCAACGAGGCCGGCGAATCGCCGCTGGGCAACCTGATCGCCGATGCGATCGTCGCCGCCACCCGCGACCAGGGCGTGCAGATCGGCTTCATGAACACCGGCGGCATCCGCAAGGACCTCGACACGGGGGAGGGCATGGTGGCCACCTTCGGCCATGCTCAGGCGGTGCTTCCCTTCGGCAACACCCTGGTCGTGATGGACCTCACCGGTGCCCAGCTGCGCCGCCTGCTGGAACAGCAGTGGGACCGCCCGGCCGCGTCCGGCTCGACCATCCTGCAGATCTCGCAGGGCCTGTCCTACCAGTGGGACGAGAAGCGCCCCGTCGGCAGCCGCCTGGTGCCGGGCAGCCTGAAGTTCAACGGCGTGCCGGTCGACGACGGCAAGATCTACCGCGTGGTCGCGAATAACTTCCTGGCCGAAGGCGGCGACAATCTGCCGGAGTTCGCCAAGGGCACCAACCGTGTCGATACCCAGCTGGTCGACCTGGACGCGCTGAGCGAATTCATCGCGAAGCATCCGGGCGCCGGCGCGCCGCAGGCCGGCATGGTCTCCTCGACCCGCATCGAGAAGGTGCGCTGATCATCAACGACAGGACCCGAACATGGACAAGAATTCGATCGTCATCCTCTCCGCCTGCGCACTGGCCGTGATCGGCATCACGGTGGTCAAGCGCATGATGCTCAAGTCTTCCCAGACCCCGGCGCGGCGCGCCCTGATGCTGGCGGCGCTGGCCGTGGGCATCATGGCCGTCATGTCCATCCTGCTGTCGCTGCTCCAGTAGCGGCGCGGCGCCGAAACCGACAGCACCAACCCAAGGAACCAACATGAAAAAACTAGCTTGTGTACTCGCGCTGACGAGCGCCTTCGTTTCGGTCGACGCGGCCGCCTGGGGCGGCGACGGCCACCGCGCGGTGGGCGCCATCGCCGACCGCCTGCTGAAGGGCTCCAACGCCGAGAAGCAGATCGCCGCGCTGCTGCTGCCGGGCGAGTCGCTGCAGTCGATCGCCAGCTGGCCCGACTGCGTGAAGGGCACCTGGTGCGGCCCGCAGACGCCGGAAATGGTCGACTACACGACGGCCAACCCGAAGCACGACGAGTACCACTACACCAACGTGCCGTTCCAGCTCGAGCACTACCATGAGCATGGCGTCGGCACCAGCGAGCACGACATCGTGCAGACCCTGAAGCAGGCCATCGCCGTCCTGCAGGGAAAGACCGATCCGGCCCTGAACCCGCACAAGTTCACCAAGCGCCAGGCCCTGATCCTCCTGACCCATATGGTCGGCGACATCCACCAGCCGCTGCACGTCGGCGCGGCCTACGTCAGCAAGGACGGCAAGTTCGTGGTGCCGAAGACCAAGGTCGAGGTCGACGAGACCGCGATCTTCGCTTCGCGCGGCGGCAACAACCTGCTGCTCGACGACGAAAAGCTGGCCCAGCTGAGCGCCGGCCTGATCCCGCCGGGCGACCCGAAGCCGATCAAGGAAGGCGTGCCGAAAGCGTTGACGAAACCCTTCCACTCGTACTGGGACAGCACCACGGTCGACTACGCCTTCCGCCGCATCCGCACCAAGACCCCGGACCAGTTCGCCGAGGCCGTGATCGCTTCGAACCCGACGGTCAAGCCGAATACCGGCGACCTGGCGACCTGGCCTTACCAGTGGGCCGACGACAGCCTGGTCGGCGCCAAGGTGGCGCACGAGGGCGTCACGCCGGGCAAGCTGGCGCCGCAGGTGAGCAAGAAGGGCGAGACCTACTACACCTTCACGCTGGAAGTGCCGGACAACTACCCGGTGCCGAGCTCGCAGTTGGCCAAGGAACAATTGATCAAGGGGGGATACAAGCTGGCCGAGGTGCTGAAGGCGATTTACGGTTGATTGCTCCGCCGTTGACGTATTGAAGAAAAGCCGCAGCCGCAAGCTGCGGCTTTTTTATTGGCGAGCCGGTACCGCCGTTTTATCCGGGAATCAAACGTATGGTGGGCACGGAGTGCCCACGCGGTACGCACCTATCCTTGCACCTGCTGCCGTAACCCATCGCTCGAAACAAGGAGCGAAGCCGATTTGCCATCCGTCGCATACCTCGCGAGCGACAGGTTTGCGTACGTGACTCCAGACACGCACGTACCGCGTGGGCACGGGGT
>DNCF01000303.1:0-275 GCA_003484545.1 Massilia sp.
TCGATGGCGTTGACGATGGTGATGCCGCCCTCGGTCAGCATGCCGAGCGTGAGATACAGGCGCGAGAGCTCGTAGATGCGGGCGCGCTCGCCGATGCCGGGCAGGCGCGCGAGCAGGCGGGCGATTCCGCCGTTCCTGATCGCGCGGCGCACGCCGGCGACCAGCAGCGCGACGAAGGCCGCGGCGCACAGCAGGATTGCCATGCCGTGGCCGGCCGCGAACTGTCCCCATTCGAGCAGCAGCTGCGACATCCACGGCAGGTTGCGCCCTGCTCC
>DNCF01000303.1:544-7653 GCA_003484545.1 Massilia sp.
CCCTGGTAGACCTCGGCGAAGCGCGGCACCACGTAGCCGATCAGGAAAGCGCTCACGCCGCCGCCGACGCCGAGCAGGATCACCGGGTAGATCGAGGCGCTGACGATCTTGCCGCGCACGGTGTCGATGCGCTGCTGGTATTCGATGTAGCGCGACAGGGCGCGCGGCAGGTCGCTGGTGCCCTCGGCGGCGCGCACGATGCCGATGTAGAGCGGCGGGAACAGCGACGGCTGGGCGGCCAGCACGCCGGAGAAGCGCTTGCCTTCACGCAGGCCGGCGAGCAGGCGTTCCAGCACCGTGCGCGAAGCCGGGTTGGCTTCCTTTTCCAGCAGGGCTTCCAGGCCCTCGACGATGCCGAGCCCCGCGTTGAGCAGGGCCAGCAATTCCTGGCTGAACAGGACCAGCGAGAGCTTGCCGCCGCGCTGGCGCGTCAGGCGCGCCGTACCACCGGCAGGCTCGACCGCACTGACGAACAGGCCGCGCGCCTCGACCTGGCGGCGCGCGTCGGCTTCATCGAGCGCGTCGACGACGAGATTGGTGATCGACAGATCGGGCGCGAGGGTGCGAACCGCAAACTGCATGTGGACGTGCCCGGGTGGATGAGGGGTGGATCAGAGCGAGGAGATATCGGCGTTGTCGCCGGTGCCGCCAGGCTGCCCGTCCTTGCCGAACGAGACGATCTCGTATTCTCCCTTGCTGCCGGGCGAACGGTATTGATACGGATGGCCCCATGGGTCCAAAGGCACGCCCTTCTTCAGGTAAGGACCGTTCCACTTCGCGCCCGCACCTGCGGGTGCCGTCATCAGGGCAGCCAGGCCTTCCTCGCCGGTCGGGTAACGGCCGACGTCCAGGCGATAGGTGTCGAGCGACTTTTCGAAAGCCTCGATCTGGGCCTTGGCGATCGTCACTTCGGATTTACCGAGCTGGGAAAAATACTTCGGGCCGACATAGGCCGCGAGCAGGCCGATGATCACGATGACCACCAGCAGTTCGAGCAGCGTGAAGCCGCCAACGCGGTTGCGCGGGGCTTTGGCGGACATAGACTCCGACATCCAATGACTCCTGAATCGGCCAGGCGGCCGGTATCCGCACAGACTACCATGGCGGTGTCTAGGAGGCAACGCAAAGCGCCAGGGCGAGCCGCCGCTGTTGCCGCCAGCGTTGTCGCGGCACAAAAACAGGGAAGCGCCAGCCTTCCCTACCTTACCGACAACGCATCCGTCAGCTGGCAACTCCCCGCCCGGCATACCGCCGCCGGCGGTGCGATGGCCCGGCAGTCGGACACCATGCCCGAACGCGCATTGCGTTCCTGCTGCTCGCCGCGGTAGCGGTCGGCCAGTGCCTGGATGTCGCTGGAAGAGGTGCTGGCGGTGGACCAGGCCAGGTAGCTGGCCGGGCCGCCGCAGGGCCGGGCGCCGATCGGCAGCGCCTGGCACTGGTTGTCGGACGCGCACTCCGCCTTGCCGATCAGGTTCTTGATCTGGGCAAGCGTGTCCGACTGGCCAGTCGCAGGCGCAGCCGCCGGCACGGCGGCCGACGAAGCAGGCTGGGCCGCAGGCGTGGCCGGACCGTCGGCGCGGGTGGTGCAGGCCGCGCAGGCCAGCAGTGAAAGAAGGACAAGTTTTCGCATCAGCTCATCATACGCTTGCCGCGCCTGTGGTCAAGCGTGCAAGCCAGTTCGGCGGGTTTTCCAATGCCTCGCCGGGATCGCCTCGCACTGCCTCGTGTGCGTGTAGCGGCAAAGCGACGAGCGCTACGAAACCTTACTTTGCGTTACTTTGAAGAACGTCCTGTTTCCCGTAGGATATATCCTACCATCAGCATTCAACTTCCGCTATCTCGATTTCATTTAACGTTCAATATCTTTTAACTTCGCTCATCTTTACATAAATAAATTGATGCTTGGAAAAAATTCTCGATACAATGGCCTGCATCATTGACGAGCCCGCCTCAAACATCATGAACACACAACGCCTCCGCAACCTTCTCAGCATTTCCCTGATCGCCGCCGCCCTGTGCGCCTGCGGCGGCGCCGACCTCGACACGCCAGCAGCACCGGTCCAGACCGCAGCCAGCAAGGTCGTCGATCTGTCGGTCGACCCAGCCTCTGTCGGCCAGACGCCGGCGCCGGACTGCGCCGCCGACGGCTGCGCCGGACTACGCATCATCGACGGCAACGCCGAAGCCTTCCGTATCGACGCCATGCGCCGCGCTGCCCGGGAAGACGGCGCCGGCGCCTGAGTCCTTTCTCCCCCTTCCACGCCAAATAAAAAGGCACACCGGGCCGCAGCCGGGTGTGCCTGGTTTCACCAGCCTTCGCGGCTTGGCGCGAATTTAGCGCATGCCGCGCCGGCGCAGCGTCCAGCCCAGCAGCATCAGGCCCATCATCATCACCGCCATCGACGCCGGTTCCGGCACCTCGCTGACGCGGGTCAGCGGGTTGTCCGCGGAAACGACGATGGCGCTGCCCGGCATCAGGTCGAACTGGGCCAGGTTGCCCTCGACGCCGAGATACGCGCTCAGATCGTCGTTGTACAGGGCCACGCCGAGCGTGGTGCCGTCGCCCTCGGGCGCCACATCGAAGCGCACGGTGAAGCGGAACAGGTCGCCCAGCATGACCGCCTGCAGGTAGTCGTTGAAGCCGCTGCCGTTGCCCAGCACGATGCCGGTGTCGCGGGTGCCGCTGGCGTCGCCTTCCAGCACAAAATCGCCGAACGCGCCGCTGAAGCCGCTCAGGTAAGCGGTGGCGGCGCCGGACGATTCCAGGCCGAGGAAGGCGAAGTCGAGCAGGCCGGTGCCGCTCATGCCCCGGGTGTCGATGGTGACCTGGTAGATCGGGCCGGCCGAGGCGGCGCCGGCGCCGGTGACGAGCATCAGCGCCAGCAGCGCACGGGCGAACAGGTTTTTCAGGTTAAACATGGTTCAATTCCTCAAAAGGTGCCGGAGAACAGCTTGGCGGTATAGCCGATGCTGACTTTCGATGGGTTGGTAAAGGTGGTCGTGACGGTCACCGAGGCGCCGGCGGCCAGCGTGGCGTTCAGCAGCGTCAGGTAAGGCGCGCCGCCCTGCTCGCCGCTCTTGCCGTCGAGCGTGACGCCGCTTGGGAGGCCTTGCAGCACCAGGTGCAGCGGGCCCGTCAGCGCCGTGGCGCCCGTGTTGGTGATGGTCACGGTGCCGCTGTACTTGCCGCTGACGCGGTTCAGGGCAATGCCCGACCTGGCGATCTTCGCCGAGGCGGTCACGTCGCTGAAGGCCGGCGCCAGGGCCAGGCTCACCACCACCGGATCGTGGTCCGAGGCGCGGTAGGCGTTCTTCACGTACGGGTCCTCGGCGGTGTCGTTCAGGTTGTAGTCGATCGCGTCCGGTTCGTCGGCGTTGTTGTGCCACTCGGCCACGCCCGCGACCTGGGCCGACAAACTGGCGCTGGCCAGCGCATGGTCGAGGTAGCCGCTCTCGCCGCCGAACACGTAGGAATAGGGAATGCCGGCCGGACGCACGAAGCGCTCGATCTCGTTGACGTAGCCGGCCGCGTTCAGCAGGCGGATCGGGTCTTCCATGCCGTAGGCGTTCATGTCGCCCACGACCAGCACGTCAGGGTCGTTGGCGGCTGCCACGACCTGCGGCAGGAAGTAGTCGCGCAGGCGGGCGGCCTGTTCGACGCGGGTCGCGTTCCAGCAGCCCTGGCCGTCGCCCTTGTCGCTGTCGCCGCCACTGGCGCCGCCGCAGCTGCCCTTCGACTTCAGGTGGTTCACGACCAGCGAGAACTTGCCGCCGCCATTCGCGGCCTTGAAGGTCTGGGCCATCGGCGGACGGTTGTTGACGGCGTCGCCGTCCGACAGCGCGGCGCCGACCAGGCTGACCGCGGCCGGCTTGTAGATCATCGCCACGCGGATCGCATCGGTGCCGGTGGCCGCCGGTTTCGGCACGACGGCGTAGGTGCCGGCGCCCATCTTGGCATTGAGCTGGTCGACCAGGTAGGAAGCGGCGATATCGCCGTTGTTCTGGATTTCCATCAGGCCGACGACGTCCGCATTGACGGCGCTGAGCGACTCGACGATCTTGTCGCGCTGGCGCACGAACTCGGCCATGTTGTCGGCGCCGCGGCAGTTCGAGGCGCGGGTGGTGCCGCCGATGGTGCAGCCCTGGCCGGTGCGGCCCCAGGCGTCGCCGCCGTTGGTGAAGGTGGTGAAGAAGTTCAGCACGTTGGCGCTGGCGACCTTCACGTTCCCGGCGGCCAGCACCGGGGCCGGCAGGCGCTCGTTGGTGCGCGAGAACACGGGGGTGACGGTTGGCTACACCTTGAAGGCCGCGCCGCCGCCGCCGATCGCGCCGAAATCGAGCACGCCGGTGAGATCGCTCACGGTATCGCCCGCGCGCACGGTGCCGTCGGCGGCCAGGTAGGGAATCGTGGCCGGGGCAACGAAAATGCCGTCGTCCAGCACGATCATGTTGGCGGCGTTCTCCTGCGCCAGCGCCTTCGCTTCGGGCGAGCCGGCGGGATAGCGGTTGGTCGGGATCTCGCGGCGGCCGTACGACAGCGTCAGTTCGCCGCGATCGCCCAGGTAGGCGTTGCCGTTCACGGTGAGCGGCGTGGTGAAGCGCACCAGCATGCCCTCGTAGCGGGCCAGGTCGGCGTTCGGCAGCTCGACATTGGTCGGGGCGATGCTGTAGCCGCCGCCGAGTTTCGTGACGTTGGTCAGGTCCTTGAATTCGGTGTAGGAACGGGTCGCGCCGCTCGGCTTGTACTCGGTGATGGTGCCGGTGATGCGCACCTGGTCGCCCACGTTGGCCGCGCCGGCGCTGCCGAACACGAAGATCGCGTCCGAGGTGGCCGGGTCGCCGTCGCCGTTGCGGTCCTGCAGGAAGAAGCCGCTGCCGACCTTGGCGGTGATCACGCCCTGGGTGGTCTGCACGGTGTTGTTGTAGGCGCTGGTCGGGCCGCTGCCCTGGATCTGCGGGATGGTGAGCTGGCCGGCGACGCTGACGGCGATGTTGCAGCTGGCGTTCTGGCCATCGTTGTTGGCGAAGGTGACGCGCAGCGGATAGTTGCCGGCGGCGACCGAGGCGCCGACCGAGAGGCTGGCGCTGGCGCTGCTCCCGGCCGCGCCAGCCGGCACGAAGCCGGTGAGCACGATGCCGGGCACCGCGCCCGAGTCGATGACGGCGCTATTGACGATGCTGTCGGCGTCGCTCGCCGAGAGCGCCACCACGGCGCCCTGGCCCTGCTCGGCCTGCACGCTGGCCGGGCAGTTCGGGACGATGGGCTGCACCACCGGGCCGGCATTGCAGCTGTTCAGGGGCGAGGTCGAACGGCGCGGCCCGGCGACCGGCGCCGCCGTGAAGTCGAGGGCATTGTTGTCGGTATCGACGCAGCCGAGCTCACCGCGCTGGATCGAGTTGACGATCGATGGCGCCGGCGCGACCGCGGTCTCGTAGCGGTTGGCGGTGCCGAAGCCGACCATGTCGACCACCGCTTCGCCTTCGGGCGTCGTCATCGGCTTGGCCACGCTGGCCAGCGCGACCTTGCCGGTGGTGGCCGACAGGCTCAGGCCGCCGGTCTGGTCGGCTACGCCGACGTCGCTGCCGGTGGCGGCGCCCTGCCCCGTCACCAGGAAGTATTGCCCCGGCTGCAGGCTGATGTCCGGCAGCGCGGTGGCCTGCCAGGTGGTGCCCGTCGCCGATTGATACTGCACGCTCCAGCCCTTCAGGCTGACCGGGCCGCCGCTGCGGTTGAACAGTTCGATGAAGTCGCGGTTCCACAGCGCACCGCCGCTGCCGGCGCCGCCGTAGACCTGGCTGATGACGACATCGCCCGGCGCGGCAAAGGCCGGCGCCGCCAGTCCGGCCAGCAGTGCGGCCAGGACAGTCAGCCGTCCGGCTGGAGTTTGTATTGCAACGTGCTTTTTCATGGGCATCCTGAATGAGGGGATAAGCAAGTAACAGTTGTACTGACGAGTTGTTATTACGGATAGGCATTTTATTATCGGAAACGATAATAAATCTACAATTTGACAGGATAATGACGAGCAATCCCCGTTTCGGTGCGGCGGATGAGGTATGCAGACAACATCTGCATATGAAAGGCACCCCGGCGGAGCGTCCGGCGCGGACCGGGCCATCAGCGCCGCCGGTAGGGCGCCGCCAGCGGTTCGCCGATGAACAGGCCCTGGGCGGGCCAGGCCACGCTCTTCCAGTAGGCCTCGATGGCGCTGTTGCCCTGCACGTAATGGCGCAGGAGCACGGCCGGGTTCGGGAATTTCTGCCAGTGGTTGCAGGGCTCGCTGACCGTGCCGTAGCTGGCGGTGGCGCCCGCTTCCAGCCAGCGCAGGCTGCTCATCTGGCGGGTGCCGAGCAAATCGCCGCCATGCGAGGTCAGGTGATCGGCCAGCGCGCCGGGCAGGAAATGCAGGGTGTCGAGCCTGTCGACGCTGGCCTTGCCGAGCTGGTAGATCATGATGTCGCGCGCGTTCTCGAGCGCCTCGGCGCGCAGCCGCCGGGTCGCCAGCTTCTTCGCATCGATGCGGCCCGCGGGCGGAAAGAACACCGCACGGCTGTTGCGCGGCGTCTCCCGCGTGGTCAGGTAGTAGGCGCTGGCCGGCACCAGCCGGAAGCCGCTGGCGACGCCGCGGTCGACCAGGTCCCTGGCGGCCGCCACCGATTCTGTCGGCAGCAGCATCGACAGGCGCATGCCGTGGCTGGCAAGGGGCCGCGTACTGTCCGCGTTGAAGTAGGCGCTCGGCTGCCCGGCGGCGCAGGTGTCGCGGCACAGGGCGGCGTCGAAACCCAGGGTGTAGGCGCCGGTGATCGAATTGCAGGCGACGGCATAGGGCGCCGTCCAGACCATCAGCACGGCCTGGATGTCCGGGCCGAGCTGGCGGTCGATTTCCTCCTTCAGCGCACGGAAGCGCTGCGGCTCCAGGCTGCGCGGCTTGCCCGGGATACGCACGTGCACCACGTTGGCCTCGGGGATGGCGCGCCGGCGCCGGTAGTAGTCGCCGACGGCGACGCTGGCCGGATCATCGTCGTTGATGACGACGGCCAGCTGGGCCGCCCGCAGGCCGCCCCGTTCGAGCCACTGGAACGCGCGCTGCGGCGGCGGCTGAAACTGC
>DNCF01000471.1 GCA_003484545.1 Massilia sp.
GCAGCCTGCCGGCGGCGCGCGTCACCAGCGCCCGCCTGCTGCGCTTGCTGGGCAAGCTGCTCGACGACGAGCGCCTGCGCGGGCATTGCCGGACGGTGGCGCAGCACTTCGGAAGCGATCCGGGCATGGACGCCATGGTGACGGCGCTGGAAACCCTGGCTGCCGCGTAGGGTATCTTGGCCGTGCCCGCGCTGGTAGGGTGGGTTCTCGANNTGGACGCGCCAGCAGGCGGTCGACTACGGCATCAATGTCGAAGAGGTCGATCGCTATGTGGCATGGCCGGGCCAGGTCACGGCCTACATGATCGGCATGGTGCGCATCGTCGAACTGCGCGACAAGGCGAAGTCGGAGCTGGGCGCGAAGTTCTCGCTGCCGGCCTTCCACGACATGGTGCTGAGCGCCGGGTCGGTGCCGCTGGATGTGCTGGGGCAGCTGGTGGATGGGTGGATCGCGAAGGAGAAAGCCAAGGCGTAATCAGCTGGTAGGGTGGGTTCTCGAACCCACGCGGTCGTACCAGCGGCGCAGCGGCGATCTCGTACGAAGCCCTCGGCAGGCGCGTATCGATTGGATGCATGCGTCCACGCAGTGCATAGGCCGTACCGCGTGGGTTCGAGAACCCACCCTACGACAGCGCAGCGTGTGTCAGCGCACTGTCACTCCATGCCCGGGCACGCTTTAATGACGATAACAAAGGAATACGGAACAACGATGCGCCGAAAAACCGAGGACAACGCCAGCAAGCCCGCGCAGGGCGGCCAAAGCCGCCCCGGCTACGTGCGCGTGCGCGGGGCGCGCGAGCACAACCTGAAGAACGTCGACCTCGAGATCCCGCGCGACGCCCTGGTCGTGTTCACCGGCGTCTCCGGTTCCGGCAAGTCCTCGCTCGCCTTCGGCACCCTGTACGCGGAAGCCCAGCGGCGCTACCTGGAATCGGTCTCGCCCTACGCGCGCCGGCTGTTCCACCAGATGCCGGTGCCGGAAGTCGACGAGATCGACGGCCTGCCGCCGGCGGTGGCCCTGCAGCAGCAGCGCGGTTCGCCGACCACGCGCTCCTCGGTCGGCAGCGTGAGCACCCTGTCGAACTCGTTGCGCATGCTGTATTCGCGCGCCGGCGATTATCCGCCGGGCCAGGAGCTGCTCTACGCCGAATCC
This sequence comes from Massilia sp., assembly GCA_003484545.1. Lineage (GTDB taxonomy): Bacteria > Pseudomonadota > Gammaproteobacteria > Burkholderiales > Burkholderiaceae_D > Telluria. The sequence continues at coordinate 1,153 of DNCF01000471.1, forward strand.
TTCTCGCCGAACACCCCGGAGGGCGCCTGTCCCGAGTGCTCGGGCCTGGGCCGCGTGTACGAGGTCACCGAGCAGTCGATGGTGCCGGACGATACGCTGACCATCCGCGAGCGGGCGGTGGCCGCCTGGCCGCCGGCCTGGCATGGCCAGAACCTGCGCGACATCCTGGTCACCATGGGCTTCGACGTCGACACGCCCTGGCGCGAGCTGCCGAAGAAGGACCGCGACTGGATCCTGTTCACCGACGAGACGCCGACCGTCCCGGTCTATGCCGGCCTCACGCCCGAGGAAACGAAACAGGCCCTGAAGCGCAAGGACACGCCGAGCTACCAGGGCACCTTCACGGGCGCGAAGCGCTACGTGCTGCAGACCTTCGCCAACACCGAGAGCGCCTCGATGAAGAAGCGGGTGGCGCGCTACATGGTCAGTGCCGAGTGCCCGCTGTGCCGCGGCAAGCGCCTGCGCCAGGAAGCGTTGTCGGTCACCTTCGCCGGCGTCGACATCGCCGACATCTCGCGCATGCCGCTGGCGCGCCTGCACGCGCTGCTGCTGCCCTATGCCAGCGGGGAAGCGCCAAAGAATGTGCGCCAGGCGAAACTGCATCCCGAGCAGCTGATCGTCACCCGCCGCATCGCCGAGGACCTGGTCGCGCGCCTCGAGGTGCTGCTCGCCCTGGGCCTGGGCTACCTGGCGCTGGAGCGCAGCACGCCGACGCTGTCGCCGGGCGAATTGCAGCGCCTGCGCCTGGCGACCCAGGTGCGCTCGAACCTGTTCGGCGTGGTCTACGTGCTCGACGAACCCTCGGCCGGCCTGCACCCGGCCGACACCGAGGCCCTGCTGACCGCGCTGGACCAATTGAAAGCATCGGGCAATTCGCTGTTCGTGGTCGAGCATGCGCTCGACGTGATCCGGCGCGCCGACTGGATCGTCGACGTCGGGCCGGCCGCCGGCGAGCGCGGCGGCGAAGGCGAACAGGGCAAGGCGGCGGGTAATCGGCATCGTTCGGATAGTCGGTAGTCTACAAAAAAGCGCGGCGGGCATGCGCCCGCCGCCGGATCAAGACAATTATTTCACAGCGAGAGGCGCAGGCGCGCCAGCGTACTGCGCAAGGTATCGTTCTGCGGGTCCTTGGCGCGCGCCTCGAGCCAGAGCTTCTGGGCGTCGGCGCGCTTGCCGCGCTGCCACAGCACCTCGCCGAGGTGGACCGCGATCTCCGGATCGCGGCGCAGGCCGTAGGCGCGGCGCAGGTGGGCTTCGGCCGCTTCCAGGTTGCCCATGCGGTATTCGACCCAGCCCATGCTGTCCATGATGAAGGGGTCTTCCGGCGCCATCGCCAGCGCCTTCACGATCAGCGCGCGCGCCTCCTCCAGGCGCACGTTGCGCTCGGCCAGCGAGTAACCGAGAGCGTTGTAGGCATGGTGGTTGTCGGGCGCCAGGCGCATCACTTCGCGCAACGCGCGCTCCATCTCCTCGACCTGGCCGGCCTTCTCGGCCAGCAGGGCGTAGTCGTACAGCAGGTCGGGATTGGCCGGGAAGCGCTTGGTCGCGGCCTGCATCAGTTGATAGGCCTGGCCGGCCTGACCGGCATCGCGCAGGATCTGCGCTTCGGCGGCCGCGACCTGGGCCTGGGCGGCCGGCTCGGACGGCTTGAGCGAGGCC
>DNCF01000146.1 GCA_003484545.1 Massilia sp.
CGGCCAGCGCATCGACCAGCGCGCCGACATCCTCGACGCCACCGCGCGCCTGGCGCAGGCCCATGGCCTGAACGGCCTGTTCAACGTGCAGTTCCGCGAGGCGGGAGGACGCGCGCGCCTGCTCGAGATTAATCCGCGCATGTCCGGCGGCATCGGCATGGCCTGCGTGGCCGGCCCCAACCTGCCGTACATCGCCTTGCGCGGCTTCGCCGACGGTTTCGACAAGGTCGAGGTCGCACCGGTGCGCAACGGCATTCGCGTCGGTGAATTGAGCCGCGCCGTGGAGCTGGCATGAACGCGCGCCTCGACGCCGGCTTGCCGGTCCACCGCAGCGAACGCCTGCCCACCGGCCTGCTCGAGGTCGATCTCTACAAGGGCGCGGACGAACTCGACGCGCTGCTCGGCTTTGCCGCGCGCGCCAACGCCAAACGCGGCTTCCTGTTCCTCAGCAAGGTGCTGGGCAAGCACTGGCCGGTGCGTGCATCAAGCATGCTCGAGGTGCACGCGCGGTTGGCCGCCGGCGTGCCGGACGGCAGCGGCCCGGTGCTCTTCATCGCCATGGCCGAGACCGCCGTGGGCCTGGGCCAGGGCGTGTTCGAGGCCTGGCTGCGCGCCAATCCGGGACGCGAAGCCCTGTTCCTGCACACCACGCGCTACCGCGTCGGCACGGGTCCCATCATCGAATTCGAGGAAGCCCACAGCCACGCGCCGCGCCAGTTCCTGCACATGCCCGCAAGCCGGCACGAACAGGAGCTGCTGCTGCGGGCGCAGACCATCGTGCTGGTCGACGACGAAGCCAGCACCGGCAACACCTTCGTCAACCTGGCCAAGGCATGCCTGCGCCTGAACCCGTCGATCGAACGCGTGCACCTGGCGGTCATCGCCAATTTCATGGGCCGGGCCGCGACCGGCGCCCTGGCCGCGCGCTTCGGCCTGCCCGCCACCCTGGGCGCGCTGATCGACGGCGAATACCGTTTCGAGGCCGCGAACATCCCGGTCGATGCAGCGCCGGCCCAGCGCTTCGATGCCCAGGCCGAGCGCGGCGCCAGCACGGCCTTCGGCCGCCTCGGCCTCGCGCGCGCCCTGCGTGCGCCCGAGCTTCTTGCGCGCCGGCTGGCGGCGGGTATCGCGCCAGGCGACAAGGTGCTGGTGCTCGGCACCGGGGAATTCATGCATGCCTCGACCCTGCTGGGCGCGGCGCTCGAAGCGCACGGCCTGGACGTGGTGGTGCAGTCGACCACGCGCTCGCCGATCCTGACCTGGGGCGCCGTCGGGCACGCGCTGAGCTTCCCCGACAACTACGGCGAAGGGATTGCCAACTTCCTGTACAACGTGGCGCCCGGCCAGTACGCGCACGTGCTGGTTTGCCACGAGACGCCGCCGAACGCGGCGCTGCGCGAGCTCGCCGGCCAGCTCGGCGCGCGCCTGTTCCACTACCACACCGAGGATGATGTTGAAGAAGTTCCTGTTCGCTGACCTGGACGACACGCTGTTCCAGACGCTGGAAAAATGCGCGGTGCGCGAAGGGCTCGAGCCGGCCGCCTATTACGGCGACGGCAGCGTCTGTTCGCTGACCACGCCGGCACAGCGCGCCTTTTTCACGTTCGCCAGCGAAGGCATGACGGTGATTCCGACCACGGCGCGCAGCCTGGACGCCTTCCGCCGCGTCGACCTGGGCTTTACCAGCTACGCGATCCTGAACTTCGGCGGCGTGATCCTGCTGCCCGACGGCAGCATCGACCGCGACTGGCAAGGCCTGATGCACGACAAGATGAGCGCCGCCCTGCCCGGCCTCCAGGAACTGGCGGCCCGCATCGACGCCTGGGCCGGACGCACTGGTTTCAAGGGCCGCGCGCGCCTGGTCGAAGATGCCGGCACGCCGTTCTTCGTGGTGGTCAAGGACCCGGGCAAGGTCGCGGCGAACCTGCTGCCGATCGAGGACGAGGTGGTGCGTCCGTGGATCGCGGACGGCCGCCAGGACTACTGCGTCCACCGCAACGGCAACAACCTGGCGATCCTGCCGACCTGCCTGGACAAGGCGAATGCGGTTGCTTACGTGACGGAGCGCCTGCGGCGCGAGCACGGCGAGATCATCACCTTCGGCATGGGCGACAGCCGTTCGGATGCGCGCTTCATGGCCGACTGCGACTACGCCATCATCCCGCGTCGGACCCAGTTGTCGAAGCTCACGGTGGAGGCGCTGTGAACTTCTCCGGCAGCTACCACGGCGCGGACGTGACTTTTCTCCTGAAGCCGCTGCCGCTGTGCGACTTCGTCGACGACGTCGGCGAGAAGGAGCGCCTGATCCAGTCGGGCCAGCGCCACTACAGCGAAATGCTGTCGCCGGAGCGCCTGCCCTCGGCGCGCTACGTCGCGGTGTTCGACGAGGCCTGCCGCGCGAACGGCGAGCGCATGGCGCGCGACTGCCTGCGCCTGGCGCAGCTGGTCGCGCAGCGCCGCGACGGTCCGGTCGCGATCGTGTCGCTGGCGCGCGGCGGCACCCCCGTCGGCGTGGTCCTGAAACGCCTGCTCGAGCGGGTGCACGACCGCGTGGCGACGCATTACTCGGTATCGATCGTGCGCGACCGCGGCATCGATGCGAATGCCCTGCGCCACATCCTGGCCCAGGGTCACGCGCCGGCGTCGATCGTGTTCGTCGACGGCTGGACCGGCAAGGGCGTGATCGCGCGCGAATTGAATTCCTCGATCGAACGCTTCAACCGCGAGCACGGCACGGAGATCGACAGCGGCCTGTTCGTGCTGTCGGACCTGGCCGGCGCCGCGGCCTGCGCGGCCTCCTGCGAGGACTACCTGATCCCGTCGAGCATCCTGAACGCGACGGTATCGGGACTGGTCAGCCGCTCGGTGCTCACCGACGCGCTCGGCCCGCGCGACTTCCACGGCTGCGTGCTGTACAGCGATTTCGCCGCGCACGACCGCTCGCGCGATTTCGTCGACGAACTGGAGCGACGCGCGCTCGCCCTGTCCGGCGCGACGACCGCGGCAGAGGCGGTCGATGCACAGTTGGCCGCCAGCCGCTCGCAGGCCTACATCGCGGCCGCCATGGCGCGCTACGGCGTGAATGACGTCAACCTGGTCAAGCCGGGCATCGGCGAAGCCACGCGGGTGCTGCTGCGCCGCGCGCCGCGCCTCCTGGTGCTGCGCGACGCGCAGGCGCCGGCGGTGGCCCACCTGCGCCTGCTGGCCGAAGAAAAACAGGTGCCGGTCGAGATCGACCCGGCACTGCCCTACCAAGCTGTTTCCCTCATCAGGAGTGCATCGGATGCATAAATCGATGGGCGCGTCGCTGTACGTGCCGGCCAATCACAAACACCTGCTGGACGTGGCGAACGGCGACAAGCTGCCGCAGGCGCGTTCGCTGATCTTCTGCACCGAGGACGCGGTCGCCGACCGCGAGCTGAGCTGGGCGCTGTTCAACCTGTCCGTCGTGCTCGAAAACATGCGCGCCGAGGTGGCGGCCGAGCGCTTCGTCCGCGTGCGCAATCCGGAAGTGCTGGCGCGCGTGCTGGCCATGCGCGGCGCCGATAAACTGACCGGCTTCGTGATCCCGAAGGCGACGCGCCACAATTTCGATGCGTATTACCGCCTGGTGCGCGACACCGGCCACATGCTGATGCCGACGCTGGAGACGGCCGAGGTCTTCAGCGAGCGCGAGATGGAAGCCTTCCGCGACCTGCTGCAGTCGCCGGGCGTGCGCAACCGCATCCTGGCGCTGCGCGTCGGCGGCAACGACCTGCTGGCCCTGCTGGGGCTGCGGCGCCCGCGCGGCATGACGATCTACCGCACGCCGCTCGGCCCGGTCATCGCGAAACTGGTGACGATCTTCCGCCCCTACGGCTTCGCCCTCACCGCGCCGGTGTTCGAACACCTCGACGTGCCCGAGCTGCTGGACCAGGAAGTGCAGGAAGACATGGCTTACGGCATGGTCGGCAAGACCGCCATCCACCCGAGCCAGATCGCGCCGATCGAGCAGCATTACAAGGTGCGCCCGCAGGACCTGGCCGCCGCCCAGGCCATCCTCGACGAGAACAGCCCGGCGGTGTTCAAAATGCACGAGTCGATGTGCGAGGTCGCCACCCACCGTGCCTGGGCCGAGCGCATGGTCGCGCAGTCGCGCCTGTTCGGCGCCCACCAGCTCGATGCGCCGCACTGGCCGGCCGCTTTATAGAAAGGACCCATCCATGAACAACTTCACACGCGGCCAGAAAGGCAAACTGGCGGACCTCGGCGCCGGCACCCGCTTCCCGGTCGAGGTCGACATCAACGCGCCCGGGATGTCGGTCGACGTCTCCTGCTTCGGCCTGGATGCGTCCGACAAGCTCTCGGACGACCGCTACATGGTCTTCTACAACCAGCTCGCCAGCCCGGCCGACGCGGTGACGCTCAATCTCTCCGGCGGCAAGGCGCGCTTTGCCGTCAATCTCGACGCCTTGCCCGCGTCGATCGCCAAGCTGGTGTTCGTGGCCGCGATCGACGGCGCCCAGACCATGCGCGCGCTCGGCGCCAGCTCCCTCACCGTGGGCGACGCGATCCGCTTCCCGTGGTCGGGCGCCGACTTCGGCGACGAGAAGGCGGTGATCGTGGCCGAGATCTACCGGCGCGACGGCCAATGGCGCTTCGGCGCGGTCGGCCAGGGTTTCAACGGCGGCCTGTCGGCACTGCTCGCGCACTTCGGCGGCACCGAGGCCAAGCCGGCGTCCTCGCCGGCCCCTGCGCCGGCTGCCCCGGCACCCGCGGCACCCGCGGCGCCGAAAGTCTCG
>DNCF01000473.1:0-3803 GCA_003484545.1 Massilia sp.
CCGCTGACCCGCCAGCCGCCCGCGGGCGGCCCTGCCCTTTCATCGGCGCCGGCCCACCAGCCCGGCGCCGTTTTCATTCGTGGACCGGCGCCTGGGCGGACGCTGCGCTGGCCGATCGCCGGCCGCCACATCATCCATTCCCGCAGGGTGGACGGGTGCGCGATCCCCAACGAAAACGGCGCCCGCCGCCCGCACGGATGCGGACGGCGGGCGCCGTCATCGTACTATGTCATCCCGGCGGCGCGCGGCCGCCGGCTTGGTCGCGCTTACGCGCTGCCCGGCTGCTTCGACTCGGTCCCGACGCAGGGCTTGCCCAGCGCTTCCTCGTTGTGCGCGGCAATCGCGTCGGCGCTCTGGTGGTCGCGGGCGGCGTCGACCTTGTCGGGCGCCACTTCGATGCGGGTGATGCCGGAATCGACCGAGATCGGGTCGCTGGCCGGGAAAGTCATCTCGACGGCGTCGTCGAGCAGGGTTTCCTTGGCCGCCTCGCCCTGCGGCTGGCCGCCGCCGGCGCCGGCCATCATGTTGATCGCAACCGCATTGGCGACGATCTCCAGCCGCGCCAGCTGGCCGACGGTGCTGACGCCGAACGCGTCCTGCAATGCCCTGGCCTCTTTCTCGCCGACGCCGCACAGTGCGGTCAGCGGACAATCCATCAGTTCGCGCGGCGACTTGCCGTGGAACGCTTCCTTGACGATCGTGGTGATATTCATATTTGTCCTTTCAAGTGGGCGCGCCTGTCCTCCATTGACACGGTTGAACTGGACACGGTTCCACTATCGCACAGGCGTTTGGAGCACGTATGTGCGGTGCCGTACATGCCGCGCAAGGGCGGGCGCAAACGCGCGCACGATTGCCGGTAAACATTGCATATTGCCGTGCTATCATTCGACGCCGCACAACCGTGTCTTTACTACCGGAAAGCGGACACACTCTGCTATCCTTGTAAGATAAAGAGGATACAGGGAGCGGTACCGGAAGAGATTCAGCGCCCTCGGCCATTGCCCTCGATAACGCAGCAGGAACGACGTGCCAACCACCGACAAACCGAAGATTCTGGTCGTCAACGACGACGCAGCCAGCCTGCTGGCACTGACCAGCCTGCTCGACCAGTGGGCCAAGGAAACCGGGTACACGGTCCTCTCGGCGCGCTCCGGACAGGAAGCGCTGCGCCAGGTGCTGCTGCACGATTTCGCGGTCATCATCCTCGACGTCAACATGCCCGGCATGGACGGCTTCGAGACCGCCGAGGCGATCCACCAGCGCGCCCGCTCGGCCGACATCCCGATCATTTTCGTGACCGCCTTCCTGGCCGACGAGATCGATCGCCTGAAGGCCTACCAGCGCGGCGCCGCCGATTTCCTGTTCACCCCGGTGATCCCGCAGATCCTGCACGCCAAGGTGTCGGTGTTCGTGGCCCTGGCCAACAAGAACGAGCAACTGCGGCGCCAGGCCGAGAAGCTGTCCCAGCACACGCTGGAGCTGACCGCCACCAACGAGCGCCTGATGCGCGAGATCGAGGACCGCCAGGCGGCCGAGCGCAAGAGCCACGCCAAGGACGAATTCCTCGCCATGCTCGGCCACGAGCTGCGCAATCCGCTGTCGGCGATCAGCAGCGCCGCAGCCCTGATCGACATGCCCGGCGCCGGCCCCGAGATGGCGGGCCGGGCGCGCCAGATCATCGGGCGCCAGAGCCAGCACCTGTCGCGCATCGTCGACGACCTGCTCGACCTGTCGCGCGCGATGTCGGGCAAGATCCTGCTGTCGCGCCGACCGGTCGACATGGCCAGCCTGGTCGGCGCCTGCCTCGACACCTTCCGCGCCACCGGCCGCACCGCCGGCTACCGCATCAACGTCGACCTGGCGCCGAACTGGGTCGACGGCGACCCCACCCGCCTCGAGCAGATCGCCACCAACCTGATCGACAACGCGCTCAAGTACACGCCCGCCGGCGGCACCATCGACATCGGCCTGGCCACCGAGGACGAGGACGTCCTGCTGACCGTCAGCGACACCGGCGTCGGCATCGCGCCCGACCTGCTGCCGCACGTGTTCGACGTCTTCGTGCAGGGTTCGATCAGCCTGGACCGCGCCCAGGGCGGGCTCGGGATCGGGCTGTCGCTGGTGCGCCGCCTGGTCGAACTGCATGGCGGCAGCGTCTCCGCCACCAGCGGCGGCGGCGGCGCGGGCAGCTCCTTCACGATCCGCCTGCCGCGCGCCGAACCGGCCCAGGAGATGGTACCGGCCGAGGCGGCGCCCGAGGGCGACGCCAGCCGGCCGGTGGTGCTGCTGATCGAGGACAATGAAGACGGGCGCGAGATGATGGCCACCATGCTCGACGTCTACGGCTACCCGGTGCTGCAGTCGGCCGACGGGCTCGACGGCGTGGCCCTGGCCATGGCGAAGTTGCCGAAGGTGGCCCTGGTCGACATCGGCCTGCCGGGCATCGACGGCTACGAAGTGGCGCGCCGCCTGCGGGCGAATCCCGAGACGCGCGCGATGCGCCTGATCGCCCTGACCGGCTACGGCCTGGCCGACGACCAGCGCCGCGTGCTCGAGGCCGGCTTCGACATGCACCTGGTGAAACCGGTCGATATCGCCCAGTTGCTGGGCGCGCTGGGGGAGCCGGCGCCGCTGAGGGCGGCGGCCGGCTGAAGATCCCGTTGCGATTGCTGGCGCAAGGTGGGCACGACGTGCCCACCGTACGATTTTATTGCGACGCCTCGATTTCTTCCTGGCGTGCCTTCATCTCCTGCCCCAGCGCTTCCATGTCCAGCTTCAGCTTGCGCGTCTTCGGGAACATTTCCTTCTCTTCTTCCTCGACGTGGTGCTCGATCATTTCCGACAGCACCTTCACCTTCGCATCGTAGAGCTCGTCGCCCGGGTCCATTTCCTGGATCTGGGCGATCAGGTCCTTGGCGGAGGCGTGCTCGACCACGGCCTCGTCGACCATGTCCTCGGTTTCCTCTTCGCCCTTGCTGGCTTCGCGGGTGGCCGGGTAGAAGATTTCTTCCTCGATCGTGGTGTGCATGATCAGGGCGTTGCAGATCTGATCGGCGATCTTCTTCTTGCTTGCCTTGGCGCGGTCGGTCAGCTTTTCGAACTGCTCGAACAGGTCCTCGACCTCGCGGTGTTGCTTGGTCAGCAGCTCGACGGCATCGATGGCGGCGGTGGCGTTGCTGGTCTTACTGGTAGGCATGTGCGCTCCCTGAAGTGGTTTGTGTATTCAACAAGATCCTGAAGCTCAAGCGTGATCCGAAACGCCCGTCCCGACCGTTCGGCAACGCACGCTGGGTCCCAGTGCGCGCTTCCGGTACGAAGCTGTTGTATGATTCTGGAAACATTTAACCGAGCCTACGATGACCGCACCGGACCCGCACCACCCCCACCCGGAACTGGATCGGCAGCTTGCCGAACGCACCGCCGAGCTGACCGAGCTGGTCGGCCACCTGATGAATTGCTGGGATGAAGAACGGCGCCTGCTTGCGCGCAAGCTGCACGACAGCCTCGGCTCATCGATGACCGCGCTCACCATGCACCTGGGCCTGCTGTCCAAGAATTTGACCGACAGTAAATCCATCGAGCGCGCCAACCAGATGAAAGGCTTGCTCAACAACATCATCGAGACCAACCGCAAGGTGCAGCTATCGCTGTGGAACGACAAGCTCGAGTTCCTCGGCATCAAGGCCGCGCTGGCCGAACTGGTCGGCGACTTCGGCGCCGAACACGGCATCCAGGCGCGCGCCAGCCTGCCCGACGACGACGATGCCTATCCGCGCGCCCAGGGCGTGGCGCTGCTGCGC
>DNCF01000473.1:3976-4176 GCA_003484545.1 Massilia sp.
CAGGGCGTGGCGCTGCTGCGCTGCGCCGAGGAAGGATTGCGCAACGTGGTGCGGCACGCGCGGGCGAACAAGGTCGAGGTGATCCTGGACGACGACGGCGACCAGTTGATGCTGACCGTGCGCGACGACGGCATCGGCCTGGGCGGCGGCGCCGTGCCGTCGGAGTCGCTCAACTGCCACGGCCTGCGCCTGCTGCGCGA
>DNCF01000524.1 GCA_003484545.1 Massilia sp.
GGCAACCGGTGCGTCCATCGTCGGCGTCCAGCTGGTCAGCAGCAAGACGAACAGCCCGGCATGCAAGCCCAGCGTGGTCAGCGCCGCGCCAGCGGCACCGGTCCATCGCCGCTGTGTGAGCACGGGCGCGGGCGGCGCCGACAAGCCGAGCGCCATCATCGCTCCTGCTCCGCAGCGGCAGGCGCCTCGGTGATCAGGCCCAGGTTGACCACCCCGCCGCGCTGCAGCTCGGCGATAGCGGCGACCACACGACCGTAGTCCGCCGCCTCGTCGGCACGGATATAGACCTGGGTGTCGCCCCGCGCGGCAATGACCGCGCCGACCTTGGCCTGCAGCTCGGCCAGGTCGACGGCGCTGTCGGTCTGGTTCTCGACGTCCAGCTCGCTGCCGAGGTTCCAGTAGAAGCCGCCGTCGGCCTTCACCGAAAGCGTCAGGATCTGCCGCTCGTTCTCCACCGGCAGCGCCTCGGCCGCCACCTTCGGCAGCTCGATCTTGACGCCCTGCACCAGCATCGGCGCGGTGACCATGAAGATCACCAGCAGCACCAGCATCACGTCGATATAGGGCACCACATTCATTTCCGCCTTGGGCCCGTGTTTGCGCTGTGGCCTGACTAGCATCGCTGACCTCCTCAGGCGGCTGCGGCGACGCTGGGCGAAGCAGCGTGCAGGCGCCGATTCAGGCGCGCCTGCAGCTCGTTGCCGAAGGCGTAGTAACGGCCGACCAGCGTCTGCCCGTGGGCGGCGAAGCGGTTGTAGGCCATCACCGCGGGAATCGCCGCGAACAGGCCGATGGCCGTGGCGATCAGCGCCTCGGCGATACCCGGGGCGACGGTGGAAAGCGTGGCCTGCTGTACCTGCGAAAGGCCGAGGAAGGAGTTCATAATCCCCCACACGGTGCCGAACAGGCCGATGTAGGGGCTCACCGAACCCACCGTGGCGAGGAACTGCAGGCCCTTCTCCAGGCGTTCCTCCTGCTCGGCAATGGCGACGTACAGGCTGCGCTCCACGCCCTCGGCGACCGCATCCGGGGCGATGCCCGCTTCACGCTGAAGTTGGGCGAACTCGCCGTAACCGGCGAGGAAGATGCGCTGCAACGCGGCCTCCTCCGGCAGCGGCTGCTGCTGTCCTTCGCGGTAGAGCTGGGCGAGATCGCCGCCCTGGCGAAAGCGCTGCTGGAAGCTGCGCAGCAGGCGTTCGCTGCGGTGCAGCGCGGCGCTGCGACGGATGATCAGGTACCAGCTGGAGACCGAAGCCAGCACCAGGATCACCATCACCGCCTGCACCACCAGGCTGGCCTCGCTGATCAGGCCCCAGACGGACATGTGCTCGAGAGTCGTTTGCATGAATCTTTCCTCCTGCCCGCATGGGCAGCTGCTATTGGATGGCGGGTCGGTTACCGGGCGATGACATCAATCCAGACCCAGCGCATCGGCGATGGCTGACCAGGGCAGGTATTTGTAGTTCTGCGTGCCTTCGGGCATGCGCTTGCGGCCGTCCTGCACCACCAGCATGCCGCGGCTCCAGATGCCGCCGAGATTCGCCGAGGTGACCTCGAGCCCGTCGGTTTCCGAAGCGCCGTCGATACCGCGCTCGGCATTCAGGCCGATGCGGAACGCGCCGCGAACGGCATACGGCGCCTGGGCATCGAGCACCACGTAGCTGTCGTTGCCCTGGCTGGAGATCACCAGGTAATCGCCACCCTCGCCGTGGTAGAGCGCCAGGCCTTCGATGTCGTCGTACACCGGCCCGCCGACGCCGATCACCTTCTGGGGCGCTGCCGGTACCTCGGCACGGGCATCGACTACCCAGACCGCAACGTCCTCTTCACCGACGAACAGCCGCTCGCCACGGTCATCGGCGACGCAGCCCTCGGGCTGGCTGTCCAGCTTGAAACGCCGCACCAGTTCACCGTGCGGCTGGCCGGACTGGCCATCGAGGCGGTACTGGACGAAGGTGCCGTCCTTGTCGTTGGCGATCGCGTAGGTGACACCTTGGCGGTTCTGGAACATGCACAGGCCGTAGATATCGCTCAGCGGCGTGGCGATCTGGCCGATATCGCGGAGCACCCCGCTCGCGCGGTCGATGGCGAACAGGTGCAGGCTGTTGTGATCTCGGTTGCTGGCCACGGCCAGGTCCACGCGCTTGCTGCCGAGGCGGAAACCGCTGCGCACATCGACGTTGTTCAGCCGGCCGACGGTCAGGCTTTGCAGCTGGCGGCCTTCCAGGTCGTACACCACCAGCCCGCCCTTCTTGTCGGTGCCGAGCACGCGACTCTGCGCAGGATCGCGCGGATTGACCCAGATCGCCGGGTCATCGGCGGCGTCCCCCAGACTGGGCACCGGGCCGGTCTCCACCGCTGCCGCCAGACTGACGATGGGTTCGGGATGCGGCAGTGCCTGTGGCTGCCACGCCAGCTGGGCGCGATGCAGGCCGTGCTCGTCCGCCAGCAGCAGTTCGACTCCTTCGGAGGTGCGACGCGCGCTGATGCGTTCCGGCTCATCGAGGCCGTCCAGCGGCAGCACGCCGTCCGCCTGCCAACCCGATTCGCTCTGGCGATAGAGGTGCAGCGCCGGCGCCTCGGCATCCAGGGCCAACAGACCACCCGGCACCAACGCCATGCCAGCCGCCACCTTTGTCAGCGCGCCGAACGGCTTGACCAGATCGACCGGCTCACGCTGCAGCGGCGCCTCGGCATCCGCCGGGTAGCGCCAGAAGCCGACGTTCTCCTCGTTGACGTAGAGCTGCCCGGCCATGTCATCGGTCTGGCAGAAGGTGCTCTGCGGCGGCAGGCTGAGCCCGCGCACGCGCCGTGCTTCACCGAGCAGGCGGCCCTGGCTGCCCACCAGCCATTGCTCGCCGACACCTTCCTCGCCGAGCAGGAATACGAAGTCGTTGCGCGCGCTGTCGCGGTACAGGCACAGCCCCTCGATGGCGAACGCGGTGCGCGGCAGATACAGCGGCTGGCTCCAGGTCCGGTTGTCATCCAGGCCGATCAGCATCGCCTGCTGGCGCTTGCGCTCCACGGTGGCCAGCAGCAGGCCCCGACGTTCGAGGCGATGGTCGAGGCCCTCGAAACGCCCGCTGTGCTGGGCCAGTGTGTTGCCGGCCTTGTCCAGCAGGCGCAGGCCCTGCGTGTCCAGCTGGACGCGCTCGGCATCCGCCCAGGGGCCATTGCCGGCCAGCAATTGCGCGTATTCGAGGCCCGTCTGCGCTGGCGTGGTGATGCTCAGCCGCGTGCTCTGTGGCGCCTTGTCCTGACCGGCGGACTGGCAGGCGGCCAGGGTGATGCACAGGCCGAGCAGCAGGGTTTTGGGTAATGCGTTCATGCGATATCCATTCAGGTGCCGCAGGCCGGTGCCCGGCCGTAAAGGGGAACGGCGGGCACCGGAGCGGCAAGGGGTCAGAAGTGGGTCAGGGTCAGGCCGAGCTTGTAGGTCGGGCCGTACTCTTCGTACTGAGCGTTGTAGGAACGGCGGCCGGTGTAGACGTAATAGGACTCGTCCGTCAGGTTCAGCGCCTCGAAGGTCAGCTGCAGGCTCGGCGTGATGAAGTAACCGGCCTTGAAGTCGACGAACAGCTGGTCGTCGACGTAGAGGTCGTGGGCCTTGTCGTCGATACCGGCCACTTCGTACAGGTAGTCGGACTTGTAGTTGGCGGCCAGGCGCAGGTTGAGCCGGTCGTTTTCCCAGCCGACCATCAGGTTGCCGACCGTATCGGAATGGTTCGGCAGGTCGATGCTGCGGCGCATGCCCTGCCCCTCGATGTCCGCGTCGGACTTGCTGAAGGTGGCATTGGCGCCCAGCAACAAACCGTTCCACGGCGCCGGCAGCCAGTCGAGCTTCTGCGAGTAGGCCAGCTCCAGCCCGTAGAGCTTGGCGCTGCTGCCGTTCTGGAAGCTGAGCGCTTCGTCGAACGCCGCCCACTGGCCGGTGCCGGCCAGGTCGGTGTTGTAGATGAAGTTGTCGATGTCCTTGTAGAACAGGTAGGCGGACACCACGCCGGCGCGGCCCATGTAGTGCTCGATGCCGAGGTCGTAGTTGACGGACTCCAGCGGCTTGAGATCGGGGTTGCCGAACTCGGCGTCGTCGCCATCGATGACAAAACCGGGTGCCAGCTGGCCGAAGGTCGGGCGTACCACGCTGTTGGTCCATGCGGCGCGGATCAGCGTGTCATCGGTCAGCTGGTAGCGCACGTGCAGGCCGGGCAGCCAGTGGTGGTAGTCGTTGCTGCTGGAAATGGACTCGAACTGGTCGTCGCGCATGCCGGTGCCCTTGGCGCGAAAGCGCGTGCCCTCGTAGCGCAGGCCGGCGATGACACGCCAGCGGTCAACGTCCACCGTGTTCATCAGGTACGCGGCATTGATGTCCTCGTGCATGTCGAAGTCATTGATGCGCGACTCCTCCTCGTCGTAGAACTCGCTGGCGTCCAGCCCGGCGATGGCGCCCTTGATCGCCGAGGCGCTGATGCCGCGGCCGAAGCGGCCGAGCGCGTAGTCGACGTTGCCTCCCTGAAAATCGGCCAGGGTCAGGTCGTCGAAGTCGTCATAGACCCAGACCTCGCTGTCGTTGTCCTTGTGTCGGCGGCTGAGCTTGCCGCCGAACTTGGCCTGCGCCGCGTAGCCCTGGATGTCGTAGTCGCGGGCCAGGTCCAGGCGGATGTTCTTCTCCCGGTCACGGGTATCGCTCTTCTCCCACTCCACTTCATCCAGCTCGAAGGAAGCCGGATCGTAGAAGGCCGAATCCACTGTCAGGCGCGGCTTGCGGCTGCTGGAGAAACCGGCGTCGGCGAAGTCGCCTTCGAAGGTCGCGCCGGAGATGCCACCCGGATTGCGCTCGCGGGACTGGCTGTAGCCGACCTGTCCGCTCAGGGTCCAGAGGCCCATCATGCGTTCGCCGCCGAACACGTAGGACTGGATGGTCTGGATTTCCTCGCGCGATTTCAGCTCGCGCCAGCCTTCGGCATCGCCGGTATCGCCGGGCAACTGGGCGTCCTCGAACTCCACGCCGGCGGCGTTGCGCGTTTCGGTGTCCTTGAAGCGGCTGTACAGCGTACGCAGGTAATAGCTGCTGACGTCATCCGGCTTGTAGTCGAAGTTCAGCCCGAAACCGGTGCGCTCGCGGGTGATCTCGTAGTCGCGCTGCTCGAACTCTTCCAGGCGTGCGCCATCGTCGGCAAAGTCCCACTTGCCTCCGGTTTCGACGTTGTCCGAACCGAACTTGCGCTCCTGCCAGCTGAGGGCTGCGGCCACACCGAAGTTGTCGACGCCATCGCCAAGGCTGAAGCGGTTGCTGATCGCACCGGAGAATTTCGGGCTGGTCTTCTCGACATTCTCGTCGTAGCTGCCCTCGGCGCTGATGCTGTAGAACAGGCCGTCATGATCGAACGCCGAGAGGCTTTCCACCTCGATGGTGCCGCCCAGGGAGTTGGCGTCCATGTCCGGGGTGAGCGTCTTGACCACCGACAGCGACTGCACCAGCTCGGACGGCAGCACATCCAGCGCCACCGCGCGGCGCTTGCTTTCCGGTGAAGGCACCAGTGTGCCGTTGATGGTGACGCTGTTCAGGTCCGGCGCGATGCCACGCACGCTGACGAAGCGCCCTTCACCCTGGTCGCGCTCCACCGAGATCCCCGGAATGCGCTGCAGCGCTTCGGCGGCGTTGTCATCCGGCAGCTGGCCGATGCCGTCGGCGTGGACCACGTTCTTGACGCTGTCGGAACTGCGCTGGTCCTTCAGTGCCTCGTCGATGCTGACGGCCTGGCCGATGACCTCGACATGCTCCATGACCAGCGGCTCCTCGGCCCAGGCCGAACCGGCGCTGACAGCCAGGGCCAGCAGGCTGATGCGGAATCCTGCGTGGCGGATGCCGCTGCGGTATGTGTTCATGAACGATTCCCCCGAATGGTGTTTGCCGGGTCCATCCCGGAACTGCAGCGGACGGTAGGTGGGGGATATGGCGGTTCTGTGACAGGAACTTTGGGGAGGGTTTGGAAGAGTGGGTTTTGCGGGATTTTGGGGGTGGGGTTGAGCTGATATGACCTGTTTTCAAAGCGAGCTGCGCGCCAGAGCCGTTTTTTGAAGGGGGGCGAAAGATCCTGTTTCGCCCTGCTGGGCGAGTCACTTTTTCCAGACGCACCTGCCCGGCCGGGAAAAAAGTAACCAAAAACGCTTTGCCCCTGCATACGGCCCCGCGCTACGCGCGGGGTTCGTTCGCTACATCGCTGCTCCAGGGGTCGGCTTACAAGGGCCATCCATGGCCCTTTAAGCCTTTCGCCGCATCCATGCGGCTCACCCCCTTACACAGCGATTCCACTCACCCTCCTGAAGGGGCGTCGGGTGTCGCCTGATGGTCACTGCAAGTAAAAGTCGGGGGGAGACGCTCCTTGCAATCCGGTCCAAGCTCGTGCGAGGAGAGCCTGCTCCAATCATGGCGCTGGAAAGCCGAAGCTTGACCCTCAGCACCGGAGCGTGGAATCCAACAAACCAGTTGATACCGCTCCGCTTCGGGACATTGCACTGACTAACGAGCAACGCCAATCGCCCCTTTCAGGAGGCCGAGTGCAATCGTTGCGTAGGGGAGTGAGCGGCATGGATGCCGCGAAAGGCGTAAAGGGCCATGGATGGCCCTTGTACGCCGGCCCCCGGAGCAGCGATGGAACGAGGGGAGTCGAGCGCAGCGAGACCCGGATGGTGGGGCAAGACCTTTTGGTTCCTTTTGGGGCGACTGCCAAAAGGGACTCGCCCAGCAGGGCGAAACCTGAATCGCCAGGCAACTCGGCAATCGGCATCGACTCGATGCCTGCAAGCCCCTCGTCCAGAACTGATCCAAATCCATCAGGGCAAACCACATCCCCAATCCCATCCAGCAAATCAACCAAACCAAAAAAACCCTGAGCCAATTCAACCCCCACCCCGTTCATCCAACCGTCACATCCATCTGTTTCCGTGCCCTCACGCACTGGCGCGAACCCTCGCCACGGAGACTCGATGAAATCGCTCCTCAAACTCCACACCCTCACCCTCCTCGGCCTCGCCCTGGCCGCCAACGTCGGCCTGCAGCTGCTGCTCGCTGTCGGCACGGTCAAATCCTGGGGCGAGATCGACTGGATGGACGTCGTCGGCGAAGGCGGTTGCGCCGCCCTCGCCCTCGCCTGGCTGGTCATGTTGCTGCACAGCCGCCCGGCCGGCCGGGTGACGCGGTTGCTCGCACTGGGCCTGGCCTGCATCTGCTTTTCCTGGTGGATGGACCTGCTCGACGAATTCATCCAGATCCCCGCCAGCATCGCCTGGGACAACTGGCTGGAAACCGCGCCCATGCCTGTGGGTCTGTTGCTGCTGACCTTCGGCATCTACCACCTGAACCAGGAACAACGCGCCATCAACGCGCAGATGCACAAGCGCGAGCGGCTGTTTCGCGAACATCGGCTGTTCGACAACCTCACCCCGTTGAGCACCGCCGAATACCTGCGGCGGCAGCTCGATCAGACCCTGCGCCAGGCCGACGAGGAGCAGCGCCCGCTGTCTCTGTTGGCGATCGACCTGGACGACTTCAGCCGGGTCAATCAGCGCTACGGCCAGGCCGAGGGCGATCTGGTGCTGCAGGCCGTGGCGCAGCTGCTGGTGCTCAACCTTCGTCATCAGGACCTGCTCTGCCGCCTGGCCGGCGATCGCTTCGTCGTGCTCCTGCCGGATACTGCCGAACAGCAGGCGCGGCAGCTTGCCGAGGAGTTGCAGACCGCCGTGGCCAGCCTCGCCCACAAGACGCGCCAGCATGGCGAACGCCTGCATCTGAGCGCCAGTACCGCGGTGGTGATGGCCTTCGACGACGATGCCGAGCAGCTGCTCCAGCGCCTCAACCTCGCGCTGGCCAAGGCCAAGCAGTCACTGCCGCGCTGCGCCTGAGACGACCATGGGCAGCCCCTTACGCTGGTACGAGTGGGACAGCCGCTTCATCGCCGCGCATCACCAGCCGGCGGTCCTGCTGGACCTGGCGTTGTCGCGCGGCATCGACAGCCACGCGCTGCTGCGCGGCAGCGGGCTGTTCTACGAAGACATCGCCAGTGGCCGGGCGCGGGTTAGCCCGGCGCAGTTGCTGACCCTGATCGGCAACGCGGAACGCCTGCTCGGCGCAGCGGACAGCAGTTTCCTCTTCGGCCAGCGCCTGCTGCCCGGCCATTACGGCGAAGTCAGCCTGGCGCTGGCCAATGCCGGCAATCTCGAGCAGGCGCTGGAACGCCTCTGTCAGTTCCGCGCCCTGCTCTGCCCCTTGCTGGCTCCAAGGCTGCTGCTGGATGAACGCCAGATTCACCTGTACTGGCTGGATGGTGGCGCCAGTGGGCGGCACCAGCGGTTTCTCGTGGAGGCGCACCTGACCGCCATCGTCGCGCTGTGCAAACGCGGCTCCGGTCTGCGGTTGCCCTGGCGCTTCCAGTTCGCCTATGCGCAGCCGCGGCACATCGAGCAGTACTGGGTGCATCTGGGCGATGCGCTGCAGTTCGACCGCCAGCTGACCCTGCTCAGCCTACCGCGCGAATACCTGCATCAGCCCTGGCCGGAGGCGTCGACCACCGTGGGCCAGGTCGCGGTGCAGGCCAGCCAGCAACAGATCGATGCGCTGGACGGGCCGTGCGCCTTTCTCGATGCGTTCTACCAGTACCTGGAGGCGCACATCCGCGAGCCGCTGAATCTCGAGCGCGTCGCCGTCGCGTTCGCCATGAGCCCGGCGACGCTAAAGCGCAAGCTGGCCAAGCACGGTACGCATTTCCAGGAACAACTGGACCTGGTTCGCAAGCACGTCGCGCTCTACCTCTACCAGGCCTGTGGCTTGGGTAACGAGGCTGTGGCGCGGCACCTGGGCTTCAACGACACTACCAATTTCCGCCGCGCCTTCAAGCGCTGGACAGGCGTGGTGCCCAGCGGGCTGCAGCCACTGTTCGACGCACCCTGAGGAAATGCTAAGGTTCGGCCCGCACTACCTTCGATGCAAACGGACCGGGCATGGACATCAAGCAGCTGAAGTTTCTCGTGGCGCTCGACGAAACGCGGCATTTCAGCCAGGCGGCGGCGCGCTGTCACGTTACTCAGCCGACGCTGTCGATGCGCCTGCGCACCCTGGAAGACGAGCTCGGTCTGCAGCTGGTGATTCGTGGCCAGCGCTTCGAAGGCTTCACGCCCGAAGGTGAGCGCATCCTGGCCTGGGCGCGTAGCCTGCTGGCCGCTCAGGACGGACTGCTGGCCGAGGCCGCCTCCTGCCGCGGCCAGCTGGTCGGCACGCTGCGCCTGGGCGTAGTGCCGCTGGCCGGGTTCGACCCGATGCAGCTGGTACGGGCGTTCGGCGAACGCCATCCGAGCCTGCGTTTCGAGCTGTTCGCACTCAGCAGCGAGCAGATTCTCGAGCGACTCAGCCGTAATCTGCTGGATCTCGGCCTGTCCTATCTGGAGCGCCTCGACGACGCGCACTTCGCCAGCCTGCCCCTGGGCGAAACGCGCATGGGTCTGGCGCATGACGAGCGCCATTTCCGCTTCGATGCCCCTTCTCTGAGCTGGGAGGCCCTGGCTGGCCTGCCCCTGGGCCTGCTGACCGGCGGCATGCACTTTCGCCAGTCCATCGACCACGCGCTGCGCAGCCGTGGCCTGAGCCTTGCGCCACGGCTGCAGACCGATGCCGTACATCACCTGCTGCAGGCCGTAGGCGCCGGTCTGTGCTGCGCCATCATGCCGCTCGATAGCGGACTCGAGGCCCTGGACAGCCGGCTGACGCTGACGCCTATCGACAATGCCAGCACTCTGGCGCCGCTGGGGCTGATCCTGCGGCGCGACTCTCCGCGATCCGCACTGGGTGAGGCCTGTTTCAACGAGGCCCGCGAACTGCTGCAACAGCGATGAAAGGGGCTTGTGATCGACGCCATCGATCACACCATCGGACATAGCGATTGGACGGCCGGCACCGGCGCTCCTAGGCTGCCTGCGTCGACCTGTCGCAGGCAGCCGCCATGCTCTACGCCACTCTGAACTCCGCCGAACCGCACGATGCACGCGCTGCGCTGTTGGCCGAGGAATGCGCGCTGGCCATCAGCTACAACGGTCTGAACCATGCCGTGATGATGGTGACGCCGCAGGATCTGGAAGAGTTCGTCGTCGGCTTCAGCCTCGCAGGCGGGCTGATCGAGCGACTCGATGACCTGCGTGACCTGCGCCTGCTCGGCGACGGCAGCGCTCGCCGCGCGGACGTACAGGTCAGCCCGCGGGCGTTCTGGACACTCAAGCAGCAGCGTCGCCAGCTCGCCGGCACCAGCGGCTGCGGACTCTGCGGGGTGGATGCGCTGGATCAGGCACTGCCGCGGCTGGTGCCGCTGCAGCCGACAGCACTGCCGCCCGAAGGGCATTTCCATGAGCTGCGCCAGCGCATTGCGAGCGCCCAGCTGATGGCGCGCGACAGCGGTGCGCTGCACGCGGCGCTGTATGTCGACGGCAACGGAAAGATCGCCCTCTGCCGTGAGGACATCGGCCGGCATAACGCGCTGGACAAGCTGATCGGCGCGCTGACGCTGCAACGCCGCAAGCCGAGCGAAGGCTTCGTCGTGGTCACCAGTCGCTGCAGCCTGGAACTGATCCACAAGGCCGTGCGCGCCGGCATCGGCACGCTGGTCAGCCTCTCGGCACCGACTCAGCTCACCGTGCAGTGGGCGCGTCAGCACCACCTCAACCTCATTCATCTGCCCCACCATAGCGCTCCGCGGGTCTACAGCCCTGCGCCTGCGCTGCCCGACCAGAACGGATGTCACCCATGAGCCGCATGTCCCGCTTCCATCCCGCCACCCGCTTCCAGCCCTACGCCGGCCCGGCTGGCGGCTGGGGCGCCCTGCGCAGCGTGGCCAGCGCCTGGCTCGGCAGCGGCAATGCGCTGAAGAACATCCGCGCCATGCTCAAGACCAACCAGAACGGGGGCTTCGACTGCCCCGGCTGCGCCTGGGGCGATTCGCCGGAGGCCGGTGCGGTGAAGTTCTGCGAGAACGGCGCCAAGGCGGTGAACTGGGAAGCCACGCGCCGCCGCGTGGATGCCGCCTTCTTCGCCCGCCACAGCGTCAGCCAGCTGCGTGAGCAGAGCGATTACTGGCTCGAATACCAGGGGCGTCTCACCGAACCGGTGCGTTATGACGCGGCCAGCGACCGCTATCGGCCGATCACCTGGGATGATGCGTTCGCGCTGATCGCGCGGCACCTGAACGGCCTGGCCAGCCCGCACCAGGCAGCCTTCTACACATCCGGCCGGGCCAGCAACGAAGCGGCCTATCTCTACCAGCTGTTCGGCCGCAGCTTCGGCACCAACAATTTTCCCGACTGCTCGAACATGTGCCACGAGGCCAGCGGCGTCGCCCTGACCGAATCCATCGGCGTCGGCAAGGGCACGGTGACGCTGGAGGATTTCGATCACGCCGATGCGATCTTCGTTCTCGGCCAGAACCCCGGCACCAACCATCCGCGCATGCTCGAACCATTACGTCAGGCTGTGGAACGCGGCGCTCAGGTGGTCTGCTTCAATCCATTGCGCGAGCGCGGTCTGGAACGCTTCCAGCACCCGCAGAAGCCCATCGAGATGCTCGCCAACCAGGACGCGCCGACTCACAGTGCCTACTTGCGGCCCAATCTTGGTGGCGATCTGGCGGTGCTGCGCGGTATCGCCAAGTACCTGCTGCAATGGGAGCAGGAAGCCCAGGCCAGCGGCGCGCCGGCAGTGTTCGATCACGCGTTTCTGGCTGAGCACAGCCACGGGCTGGACGCCTATCTGGCCGAGGTCGAAGCCACGCCCTGGGCGCTGATCGAGCAGCAGTCGGGGCTCGACCGCGAAAGCATTCGCCACGCCGCCGCGATCTACCGCAACGCCGAAAGAGCCATCGTCTGCTGGGCGATGGGCATTACCCAGCACCGTCACTCGGTGGCGACTATCCAGGAGATCACCAACCTGCTGCTCCTACGCGGCAACATCGGCAAGCCCGGCGCTGGTGCCTGCCCGGTGCGCGGCCACAGCAACGTGCAGGGTGATCGCACCATGGGCATCAACGAACGCCCGCCGGCCGCGCTACTGGATGCGCTGGAGCGCCATTTCGCCCTGCCGATGCCCCGCCAGCCCGGGCACAACACCGTGGAATGCATCCAGGCCATGCTGGCCGGCGAGGTGCAGGTATTCATCGGCCTGGGCGGCAACTTCGCCCAGGCCACGCCGGACAGCCCGCGCACGCAGCAGGCGCTGCGCAACTGCGCGCTGACCGTACAGATCAGCACCAAGCTCAACCGCAGCCACCTGACCATGGGCCGCGACGCGCTGATCCTGCCCTGCCTCGGCCGCACCGACATCGACCGCCAGTCCTGCGGCCCGCAGGCGGTTACCGTGGAGGACTCGTTCAGCATGATCCACGCCTCCCGGGGCCAGCTGGAGCCGCTGTCGACGCAGATGCGTTCGGAGCCGGCCATCGTCGCCGGTATCGCCGCCGCCACGCTGGGCAAGCGCCCGGTGGACTGGCTCTGGCTGGTGGAGGACTACGCACGAATCCGCGAGCTGATCGCGGCGACCATCCCGGGTTTCGCCGGCTTCGACCACCGCCTGCATCGCCCTGGCGGTTTCTATCTGGGCAACGCGGCCGCGCGCCGGGAATGGAACACCGCCAGCGGCCGCGCCGAGTTCAAGGCGCATGCGCTGCCGGCCGACCTGTTGCCCGAGCGGGCACGCCAGGCGGGCATCGGCTCCGATCTGATCCTGCAGACGCTGCGCTCCCACGACCAGTACAACACCACGCTGTACGGCCTGGACGACCGCTACCGCGGCGTCAGGGGGATGCGCGAGGTGGTGTTCGTCAACCCCGCCGACATCCAGCGCCTGGGCCTTGAATCCGGCCAGCAGGTCGATCTGGTTTCGCTATGGGACGACGGTATCGAACGGCGCGTTAGCGGCTTCACCCTGCTCGCCTACGACACCCCGCAGGGTCAGGCTGCCGCCTACTACCCGGAAACCAACCCGCTGGTGCCGCTGGAAAGCTTCGGCGCGCGCAGCCATACGCCCACCTCCAAGTTCATCGCGATCCGCGTGCTGCCGAACACGCGGACGACCGAGCAGCAGCTGATCGCCAGCGGGCAATGACGCTCATTCGAAGCGACTGGAATCGTCACGGTCGTGGGGGTAGCGCCGGCTGAGCGGAAACGCTGGCAGCCAGGCTTCGCGGCGCACGGTCCAGCATTCGTAGGTCGGCGTCAGCTGGTCGGGCGCATCCAGTGCGCCCAGGTGTACCTCGATCTCATCGGCGAAGCGGGAAAAAACCGATGAGCCACAGCGGGGGCAGAAGTACCGTCCGGCGTATTCGGCCGTCTTGCCCTCGACGGTCACCGCATCCTGCGGGAACACCGCAGCGGCGTAGAACAGCGCGCCGTGATGCTTGCGGCAGTCCAGGCAATGACAGATGCCGACTCGATAGGGCTGCCCCGCCGTCACGATGCGCACGTCGCCGCACAGGCAGCCACCGCTTAATGAATTCACCTTGTGTCTCCTCCGTCAGTGCCGAGAGCGCCGCGCCAGGGGTCGCGGGCGAACGGTCGTGGCTCGGCCGCCCGAGAAGCGTAGTCGCCTCCGGACCACCGCACTAACGAAGACCAGCTTCAGCTTCCCTTGCGCCCCTGGCCAGCGAAACGCTGGATGTCATGGGTCGGCCCCGAGACGATCAGCAGATCGCCCGGCAGCACCTGAGTGCTGGGCGTCGCGTGCTGGAAATCCTGGTTGGCCCGCTTGAGGCCGACGACGGTCACGCCGAATTTCTCGCGCACCGCCGCTGCGGCCAGGGTGCTGTTGTGGATGCGCTCGGGCGCATGGATCTTGGCGATGGCGAAGCCGTCGTCGAACTCGATGAAGTCCATCATCCGTCCGGAGATCAGATGGGCAACCCGCTCGCCCATGTCCGCCTCGGGGTAGACCACATGATGCGCGCCGATCCGCGTTGCGATCTGCCCATGCTCGGTGGTCAGCGCCTTGACCCAGATGTCTTTGATGCCCAGTTCGGTCAGCGCCATGATGGTCATCAGGCTCGCCGCCAGGTCACTGCCGATGCCGACAATGGCGTGGGGGAAATCGGCAACGCCAAGCTGACGCAAGGCCATGACATTGGTGGAGTCGGCCTGTACCGCATGGGTCAGCAGATCGGCCCATGCATGAACGGGCTCGGCGGCCTGATCGATACCCATCACGTCATGGCCAAGGCGTGTCAGCGAGCGCGCCACCGAGCTGCCAAAGCGCCCAAGCCCGATGACCACCACACTGTCGCCTTTGGAGAACGAAAATTGCTCTGAAAACAACAATTTAGCCAACAATTGGGTGTTCCTCCGGATAACGGTAAGGCATGCGGTGCTCGCCCAGCGCGAGCGAGGCGGCCAGGGTGATGGTGCCGACCCGGCCGACGTACATGAGCAGCGTCAGCATCAGCTGGCTGGTCTCCGGCAGATCGGCGGTGATACCGGTGGACAGGCCGACGGTGCCGAATGCGGAAATGACTTCGAAGATCACCTGATCGGTGGGAATGTCGGTGTCACGCAGGATGACCAGCGTACCGAGCACGACCATGGCGCTCCCCAGCACCAGCACGGTGATCGCCTGGCGCTGGGCCGAACTGCCGACCCGGCGACCGAACGCTTCGGTGTCGGCCCTGCCGCGGATCTCGGCGATCACCAGCAGCGCCAGGATGGCCACGGTTCCGACCTTCACCCCACCGGCAGTACCGGCACTGCCGCCACCGATGAACATCAGGAAATAGTGCAGCGCCCAACTTTCATGGGTCAGCGCGCCGATATCGAGCGCATTGAAACCGGCCGTACGCGCCGAGACCGAAACGAAGGCTGCCGAAAGAAGCTTGTCGGCCCAGGCCATGGGACCGAGCGTACCCGGATTGGACCACTCGAACAGCAGCACTGCCATGAAGCCGCCCACCAGCAGCACTGCCGTCCCCGACAGCGTCAGCTTGGTGTGCAACGACCAGTGCCGCGGGTCCGACCACCTGCGGCGCAGGTCGTTGAGAACGGGGAAGCCGATACCGCCAATGATGATCGCGCTCATCACCGGCAGCAGGATGAATCCATCGGTGGCGTAGCGCACAAGGCCATCAACGTGGATGGAGAAGCCGGCATTGTTGAACGCCGATACGGAATGGAACAGACCGCTCCAGGCGGCCTCGCTCCAGCCAAGCCCGTACGACAGATGCAGGCGCAGGGTCAGCAGCAGCATGACCGCCAGCTCCATCACCAGCGTGACGACCAGCACCAGTTTCGCCACGCTGCTGATGTCGCCCAGCCCCAGTACATGGGACTCGGCCTGTGCGATCAGCTTGGCGCGCAAGCGGAACGATCGGTTGACCAGCAAGCCCAGCAGGGTCGCCAGGGTCATCATGCCGAAGCCACCGAGCTGGAACAGCGCCATGATCACGACCTGGCCGAAGGTCGACCAGTAGGTGCCCGTATCGACCACCACCAGACCGGTGACGCAGACCGCCGAGACAGCGGTGAAGAAGGCCGTGAGCAACGGGCCGGTCTCGCCGCTGGCGTGGGCTATGGGTAACGAGAGCAGCGCTGTGCCGCAGAGGATGGCGAACAGAAAAACGAGAGCAACGGTCCTGCCTGGGTGCAGCAATGATTTCATTCGACCCGCGCCAACAGATCCGGGAAAGGAGAACGGGCCGTCCGACCGGCGACCCGTGAGCAGAGCGAGAGGCTATGCCCATTGATCCGTTTGTTCAACTGGCAGTGGCAAGGCAGCAAGCGCTAGCCGCGTAAAAGCTCGAGCACCCGGGTGGCAAGGATGTCGATGGAGAACGGCTTGGTCAGCACCTGCATTCCGGCACCGAGAGAGCTGTTGCCCAGCGCCGCGCTTTCCGCATAGCCGGTGATGAACAGGGTCTTCAGGCCGGGGCGCACCTCCCGCCCGGCATCGGCCATCTGCCGCCCGTTCATGCCCCCTGGCAGGCCGACATCCGTGATCAGCAGGTCGATACCGACATCCGACTGCAGCAGCTTCAACCCGGTGAGGCTGTCAGCCGCCTCGATCAGGGTGTAGCCCAGATCACCCAGCACGTCGGTCAGCAGCAGGCGTACCGTCGGCTCATCATCGACGATGAGGATCGTCCCGCAGGAGCCGGTGAGCGCTGCGGCCGACTGCGCCGGGGCCGCAGTGCTGGCACCCGCCTCGCCGTGATAGCGCGGTAGATGAATACACATCGACGTGCCTTTGCCGAGTTCCGAACTGATACGCACCTGCCCGCCGGACTGCTTGGCGAACCCGTAGATCATCGAAAGGCCGAGGCCGGTGCCCTCGCCGATCGGCTTGGTGGTGAAGAAGGGGTCGAACGCCTTGGCGATCACGCCAGGCGCCATCCCGGTACCGGTGTCGGTCACCGTCAACGACAGGTATTCACCGGCCGGCAAGTCGTTGGCCAGCGCCGCTTCCGCGTCCAGCCACTGGTTTGCCGTCTCGATGATGATACGACCGCCGTCCGGCATGGCATCGCGCGAATTGATGCACAGATTGAGGATGGCGTTCTCCAGCTGGCTGGCATCCACCGATGCCGGCCAGAGGTCGGGAGCACTGACGGTCTCGACCAGAATGCTCGGCCCGACCGTGCGCTGGATCAGCTCGGTCATGCCTTCGACCAGCAGGTTCACGTCCAACGGCCGCGGATCGAGCGTCTGCCGGCGTGAAAACGCCAGCAGCCGATGGGTCAGCGCGGCGGCGCGCTTGGCCGCGCTCTGTGCGGCCAGCATGTACTTGTCGATATCGTTGAGCCGCCCCTGGGCGATCCGCATGCCCATCAGATCCAGCGCACCGCTGATGCCGGCCAGCAGGTTGTTGAAGTCATGTGCCAGCCCGCCGGTGAGCTGACCGACCGCCTCCATTTTCTGCGACTGACGCAGTTTTTCCTCGGCATGGATCAGCTCGGCCGTGCGCTCGGCGACGCGCAGCTCCAGGGTATCGTTCAGAGCGCGCAGCGCCGCGGTGGCACGGTCGCGTTCGGCCTCGATGGAGCGTCGGTCTTCCACATCGATCAGCACGCCCGGAAAGCTCAGCGCGACGCCTTCCGGCGAGTGGTCGACGCGGCCGTTGGCTTCGATCCAGTAGTAACGACCGTCGGCACGGCGGACCCGATACTGATGGGCGTAGGCTCCGCCACGGGCAATGACTTCGTCGATGGCAGCGATCAGTCCGGGGCGATCCTCCGGGTGCACGCTAGTGATGATCTGCTCCAGGCTCAGCCTCTCGCGCCCCAGCGCCGGGTCCAGGCCGAACCCACGGGCGAAACCCTCGTCGACGGTGAACCGGTCGGTCCGCAGATCCCAGTTCCAGGTGCCGATGATGGCCCCGGCCGCCAGCGCCAGCTGGACGCGCTGGACGTTCTCGCGCGCCAGGGACTCGCTGACGCGCAGGCGATCCTCGGCATCGTGCCGCTGGGTGACGTCGTTGAAGAGAATGGCGATGCGGCGGTCTGCCGGCGCACCTACCCGGACCGCCCGCACATCGAACCAGCGACCGAACGCTTGCGCGTAACTTTCGAAGCTGGCCGGCTCGCCGGTCTTGGCGACGTGGCCATAGGCATCGAACCAGAACCGTTCCAGCTCCGGCGCGAATTCGGTCACCCATTTGCCGTGCAGGTCGACGCCGGTCTGCCGCTCGAACGCCGGATTGACCTCGACGAACTGGTAGTCCACCGGCCGATCATCGGCGTCGAACTTGACCTGGACGATGGCGAAGGCGGCTTCGATGGTCTGCAGGATAGCGCTGAAGCGCTCCTCGCTCTGGCGCAATGCCGCTTCGGCGGCGCGCACGCGGGTCAGGTCGAGCATCGCACCGATCATGCGTACGGCGCGCCCGTGCTCGTCACGGATCACATGGCCTCGATCGAGAATCTCCGCATAGGAGCCATCCACACGGCGGAAGCGATATTCGTCGTTCCAGGCAGTCTGGCCGCCATCGAGTACGGCATGAATCGAAGCGTCGATGCGGCCGCGGTCGTCCGGGTGGATGTGCGCCAGCCACCAGTCGCCGGTGCACTCGATGCTGGCCAGCGGATGGCCGTAGGCCTGCTCCAGCGCGTCGTTCCAGAGCACATGATCGCTGTCCAGGTCCCAATCCCAGACGGCATCGTTGGTTGCCTTGGCCGCCAGGCGATAGCGCACCTCGGTGTCGCCGATGGCGCGCTCCTCCAGCGCTGCGCGCAAGCGCACCACCTCGGCCACGAGCTCCTCGCGGGTAAGATTTTCCAGAGCTGCTCCCCCTCTTCCATAGCCTTGACCAGGGGCGGACCACTACCCGTCATGTAATGCCGGCAATCAGACCAGAAACGACGGGGTTTGCACACCGGCAGTCGCAACCACGAGGCATGACGTCGAGTCGGCCAGTGCGCCTGTTGCCTCGCCTGCCCTCCACGTCCTGCCGCCTATCGGCTGCGCTGGCATGCCTGAACTTTCCCCGCCGTGGGCTGTCATTCAGCTGATGCACCATACGGAGCGGCAGCTGCGCGCTCCGTTGCGGGGCGCGCTGTGCTTCGCGCGCCCGGCTGCGGTCAACCGACCCGCCCGGCTGCTTCCGATGTGCCTGTCGTCCGGTATTCGACAGCGCCCCAGCGGGGCCAGGTGCAGCCAACCCCACTGCCCCGCCCCGGGGACTTATTCTTCTTTCAATATCGCGAATCTTTCATGTCCATATCTCTTCATCTTTCTGCCTTGCTTTCCCGCTTCACTTCGCGCCATTTCATCGGCGCCGGCCTGTTTGGCGCGCTGCTGGCCACAACGCCGATCCATGCCCAGGAAAACAATGACAGCAACGCTCGCTGGGTCAGTGACAGTCTGAATACTTTCGTTCGCAGTGGTCCCACCGATGGCTATCGCATCGTCGGCACCCTGACCTCTGGCCAGAAGGTCGAGTTGATCAGCACCCAGGGTGACTACAGCCAGGTACGCTCCGAATCGGGCAGCACCGTGTGGATTCCCAGCAGGGAGCTGCAGGAAGTGCCCGGCCAGGCCGAGCGTCTGCCGCAACTGGAGCAGCAGGTCGCCGAACTCAGCGAGCAGCTCAAGACCATCGACGACAGCTGGAAGGTCCGCGTGCAGGGCATGCAGGAAACCCTGGATTCGCGCAAGGCGCTGATCGACGAGCTCGAAGCCCGGCGCATGACCCTCGAGACGGCACTGACCGAAGCACAGTCGGAACTGCGCGCCACCCAGGCCCGCCTCGGTGACGAGAACAAGCAGGTCCTCATGCAGTACATGGTCTACGGCGGCAGCATTGCCGGTGCCGGGTTGCTGGTGGGCCTGATCCTGCCGTCGTTGACCCGTGGCCGCAAACGCAACGATCGCTGGTTCTGAGCCGCTCAGGCCAGGTGGCTGGCCAGCAGATAGTAGATGGCAGCCGCCAGCAGCGTGCTGCCCATCAACCCGATGCGCCCCTGCACGGCCAGCACCGCGACAGCCATCAGCGCCAGCCCGCCGGCCACGGGTGAGCTGCCGATTTCGCTGTAGACGACATACACGGCGAGATTGACGAACACGGCCATCGGCATCACCTGTCCGACCAGGTGCAGCCCCCGTTCGCCCAGCGAGAGGCGAACGAATGCGGGCACTATGCGCACCAGCACGCTGGTGGTCGAAAGGGCAGCCATGGCGACCAGCGCTGCATCGTTCATGACCGACGCCTGCCCAGCAGCCAGGTCGCCAGCAGCACGCCGGGGACCCAGAAATACACCGGCCCGAGCAGCAGGATCAGCCCACTCGCCCCTGCGACAACGAACGCGATCCGCATCAACGCCATCTGCCGATCGTGCTGCAACGAACCGATCCGGCTCCTGAGCTGCGACACGGCCAGATACAGCAACACTGCACTCGCCGGGAAGGCGAGATTCAGATCGTCGCCGAGCCAGGCTGTAGGCAGTGCGCGGCTCAGCAACGCACCCAGCACGCCGGTCAGCACCCAGGCGAGGAAAATCATCAGGCGAAGGCGCAGCACCATGCCGGGCCCATCGTCGTCGCGCTCGCTGGCGTAAGCCTCGTCGCCGAGCATGTGCGCGCAGCAGGCGCGATCCAGCGCTCGTTCCGGCAGGCGGTCTACCGTGGTGAGCGCCATGGGCACGTAGCGGCTGTTGATCGAGGCCGTGACCAGCAGCAGGGTGAGAAAGCCTGCGCCGCCCTCGCTGAGCGGCAAAGCGGCAAACTGACCGCTGCCGGTAAAGCCGAGCAAACCGACCAGCAGCACCTCCCACCACGACCAATCGGAACGCGCCGCCAATATGCCGAACAGCATGCCCACCGGCATGACCGAAAGCGCGGCCGGCAAAGCACGTCGATAGCCAGCCAGGCTCGCCGCACGGCGCCCCTGCGGTCGAGCGAAATCCTCCGTTGCCTCTGTCACTTGAAACCCCGCTGCACGAACCTGTTACGGCCAGTCTCGGTCATGCCGCGCGGAAGCGTCTTGCACGATCGTGCAGACGAGGTGGTTCAGGATTGGCGGATCAGCCGCAGCCAATGCCCGGGCGAAAGCCCGTAGGCCTGTTTGAACTGGCGGCTCATGTGACTCTGATCGGAGAAACCGGCGATCAGCGCGGCCTCGCTGGGCGAGATTGCTCCGAGCAGCAGGCGGCGAACCTGGTCGAGCCGCCGCAGTGTCAGATAACGATAAGGGCTGGTGCCGAACAGCGCGCGGAAATCCCGCGACAGGCTCCAGCGATCACGGCCTGACACCTGCTCCAGCTCATCGAGGCTGACGGGCTGAGTCAGAAATTCGTGGATGTAATCCCGGGCCCGCTCGGCCGCGCGGAAATCGACGCTGCGCCGCCGCCCCTTTGTCCCGGCGATCGAGGCCATCACCTGAGCGAGGTCGTATAGCGCATCCTCTTCCTCCAACCCCTCGAGTGGCCGGTCCAGACACTGCAACAGGCTGCCAATGGCTCGCTGCAGGCGCGGGTCGCGGGATACGCCTTCGTCGATGAAGGGCAGCGGCTGGCCGCCCAGCGGGCCCTGCAACAAGGCGGGCTCGATGTAGACGATGCGGTAGCGGAACCCCGCTTCATTACCGGCCTCGCCATCGTGCAGCTCGTCCGGATGCAGCACGAAGCTGTCGCCCGGCAGGCTGTGGCGCGCGCACTTGCGGTAGTTGAAACGATGCAGGCCCGCCAGCGTACAGCCGATGGCATAGGTGTCGTGCCGGTGAGGAGCGAATCCGTAACCGGCGAAGTAGGCCTCCAGTCGCTCGAGCCGCCCCGGTTCGTGCGGGCGCCTGACCCAATCCTTGTCGTTCATGTGCGTCGCGTCATCGTCCGGCGGCCATCGTTTCGTTGCTGACCCGCGCTACGGTAGCGAGCGATGGCGATGACAGGCAACCACAGCCCGCGCAAGGGCATTCTTGAGCCGTTCCGTTCGTCAAACGGACATCGCTTAAGCCCCGCGCGCCGACTATGGTTGGCGTAGAGAACTGCTAGGAAGCCAGGCACACATGGGCGCAGTATGGCGATCCGACAAGACATCCCAGGATGGGCGTAACACGCGCGCCCCCTCCCCTGCATCATCCCGTACATCCGGCAAGGGCCGTCGCAAGACGGCGCGGCGCCTGGCGCTGCTCGTGGGCGTTTCATTGCTGGCCGGTGGCGGCTATCTCGGCTGGCAGGAGCTGGAGAGTTCACGCTGGCAGTCGCAGTGGCTGAGCCGCTATGCCGCCGACCTGGATTACACCGTCAAGCCCGGGCCGAGTCCGCGCATCCAGTTTCCCGAGGATGGCCCCTTCGATCGTCGACTGGGTTACGTCGATCTACCTAATTTCATCGAACGGCTGGTGCAGCGCAATTTCCGCATCGAGGAACAGGCGCGCTTCTCGCGCGCGCTGCTGGATTACACCAGCCGCGGCTTCTTCCCGCCCTACCCGGAAGAATCCCAGGCCGGGCTGACGATCAACGACTGTCGTGGCGTACCGCTCTATACCAACAGCTATCCGCGCCAGTACTACGAGCGCTTCGAAGACATTCCGCCGCTGGTGGTGATGAGCCTGCTGTTCATCGAGGACCGCGGGTTGCTGGACGCCAGCCGGCCGAACGCCAACCCGGCGGTGGACTGGCCGCGCTTCACCAAGGCGGCCATCAGCCAGCTGGAAAAACGCCTGGGCCTCGGCGGCCAGGCGGCGGGCGGCAGCACCCTGGCCACTCAGGTGGAAAAGTACCGGCACTCCCCCGAAGGGCGCACCGGCGACCCGCAGGAAAAGATCCGGCAGATGATCTCGGCCAGCATCCGGACCTACCGCGAAGGGCCGCAGACGCTCGCCACCCGCCAGCGCATCGTGCGTGACTACCTCAACAGCGTGCCGCTTTCCGCCGCACCGGGTCACGGCGAAGTGCACGGTATCGCCGACGGCCTGCGGCTCTGGTTCGGTGCCGACTTCCGCGAGGTCAACCGCCTGCTCGATCCGCGCAGCCCGGAAGCGGTCGACCAGCAGGCCCGTGGCCTGGCGCTGCGTCAGGTGCTGTCGCTGCTGATCGCTCAGCGCCGGCCCTCCTATTACCTGGGCGCGGGCCGCGAGGAAATGGCGGCCCTGACCGACAGCCATATTCGCCTGCTGGCCAACGGCGGCATCATCGACACGGCCCTGCGCGATGCCGCGCTGAGCCAGCGCGTCGTGGCGCAGAACCCCAATCGCGACGCGGCGATCCAGCCCGTGGAAGCCACCAAGGGCATCACCGTGGCGCGCATGCGCCTGGCCGGTCTGCTCGGCCTGCCGCTGTATGACCTGGACCGGCTGGACCTCACCGCCAGTACGTCGTTGCAGGGTGATCTGCAGAGCCAGATCAGCGAATATCTGGTGCGCCTGGCCGATCCGGCCTTCGCCGAGTCGGTCGGTCTGTTCGGCGACCGCATGCTCTCGCCGGAAAAGACCGGCGACGTGCGCTACAGCTTCACGTTGTTCGAGCGCGGCGAAGAAGGCTTCCGTGTGCGGGTGCAGACCGACAACACCAACCAGCCGTTCGACATCAACGAAGGCAGCAAGCTGGAACTGGGCTCGACGGCCAAACTGCGGGTGCTGACTACCTACCTGGAAGTCATCGCCGAGCTGCACCAGCGCTATTCCGAACTCAGCGCGAGCGAACTGCGCAAGATCGACGCGCGAGCCAACCTCAGCCGCTGGGCCATCGACTATCTGGCAACCAATAGCGACCGCAGCCTGGAGCGCATGCTCGATGCCGCATTGGAGCGCCGCTACTCGGCGAGCCCGGCCGAGCGCTTCTTCACCGGCGCCGGCATGCACCGCTTCGGCAACTTCCGCCGCGAAGACGACGGGCGCATTCCCACGGTGCGCGAGTCGCTGCGCGAGTCGATCAACCTGCCCTTCGTGCGCCTGATGCGCGATCTGGTCAGCTACAGCACCTACGAAACCATCAACAGCGCCGAGCTGCTGAGAGACGACAAGGACCCGCGCCGCCAGGAATACCTGACCCGCTTCGCCGACCGCGAGGGCTCGGTGTTTCTGCAGCGGTTCTGGAAGAAATACCGCAACAAGAGCGCCGACGAGCGTATCGAGACCTTCCTTCAGGGCATGCGCCCGACGCCCGTACGCCTGGCTGCCGTGCATCGCTACCTGATGCCGGATGCCGAACGCGCAGTGTTCGACCGCTTCCTCAAGCAGCACCTGCCGGATGCGGCCCTAAGCGAGAAGGAACTCGATTCGCTATACACCCGTTACGGTCCGGGCGCCTACAGCCTGCCCGATCAGGCCTATATCGCCCGCACCCATCCGCTGGACCTGTGGCTGCTCGGCTATCTGATCGCCAACCCGCAGGCAACGCTCTCCGAAGTGGTCGCCGACAGCCGCGCCGAGCGCCAGGAAGTCTATGGCTGGCTGTTCCGCAGCCGCCACAAGAGCGCGCGCGACAGTCGCATCCGCATCATGCTGGAGGTGGAAGCCTTCACCGATATCCATCGGCGCTGGCAGCGCCTCGGCTATCCGTTCGACAACCTGGTGCCGTCGCTGGCTACCGCGCTTGGCAGTTCCGGAGACCGGCCGGCCGCGCTGGCCGAGCTGATGGGCATCATCCTCAACGACGGTGTCCGCCTGCCCAGCGTGCGTATCGACAACCTGCACTTCGCCGAGGGCACGCCATACGAGACGCGCTTGGGCTTCGTGGCCGGGTCCGGCAAGCGCGTGATGCCGGCGGAAGTCGCACGGGCGCTGCAGGATGCGCTGGCCAACGTGGTCGAAGGCGGCACGGCGCGGCGTCTGCAAGGTGCCTTCAAGCAGGAGGATGGCAGCGCGCTGCGCATCGGTGGCAAGACCGGGACCGGCGACAACCGCATCCAGAGCGTCGGCGCCGGCGGCCGGCTGATCAGTTCGCTGGCGCTGAACCGCACCGCCACCTTCGTCTTCTATCTGGGGCCGAATCACTTCGGCACGCTGACGGCCTATGTGCCGGGCCGGGCCGCCGACAGCTTCCGCTTCACCTCGGCGCTGCCGGTACAGACCCTCAAGGGCATGGCGCCGATCCTGCAGCCGTACCTGCAAGGCGCGAACAGCCTGTGCCAGCCCGAGCACCTGCCGGCACTGACCAGCGGCATGCTGTCAGCGGAGAACTGACCGCCCAGACAGTCCCCGTCCACTCGGGGCCTGTTTTTTCTTGCGACGCTTCGCCTGTTTGCCTGTCGAATGCCTCGGCCCTTGCCCGTCGATGTGCAAGGCCGCCGCCGTAACGATCGGCCGACAATGGGAAACGTCATGCTCGAAGGGATATTGCTGGCCAGCACAGGCCTTTTCGCATTCGTCACACTGCTGCCTCTCTGGCGGCATCGCGCCTGGTGGGTGCGCGTATGGGAATTTCCACGCCTGCAGCTCGCCACACTGCTGGCGGTACTGCTGGTCGCGCAGGCGCCGCTGCTGGACTATGGCCAGCCCTGGCATCTGCTCGCCTCGCTGACCAGCGCCGCCTGCCTGATCTATCAGCTCTGGTGGATCGCGCCCTACACCCGCCTCTGGCGCAACGAGGTGCTACGTGCCGAGCCAGACGCCCCGCGGCCACGCATCCGCGTGATGGCCACCAACGTGCTGGGGCCCAATCGCCAGGTCGAGCGCCTGCTGGCGCTGGTGCACGAGTACCTACCCGACGTGCTGGTGACACTGGAAACCGACTCTTGGTGGGAAGCACACCTGGACCAGCTGAGCGACGACTATCCCCACAGTATTCGCTGCCCGCAGGACAACCTCTACGGCATGCACGTGTATTCGCGCCTGCCGCTGGAGGAGCCGGAACTCAAGTTCCTGGTGGAAAACGACGTACCCTCCATGCATGCCCGGGTGCGTGTCGATGACAGCCTTTCGGTGCGCATGCATTTCCTGCATCCGGCACCGCCCAGCCCCACGGAGAACGACGAGTCCACCGAGCGCGACGTGGAACTGCTGGTGGTGGCCAGAAGCATCCAGCACAGCGATGATCCGATCATCGTGACCGGCGACCTCAACGATGTGGCCTGGTCGCCGACCACCCGCCTGTTCCGCAAGATCAGCGGGCTGCTGGATCCACGCGTGGGCCGCGGCATGTACAACACCTTCCATGCCCATCACTGGTTCCTGCGCTGGCCTCTGGACCACTTCTTTCACAGCGCGCACTTCCGTTTCGTCCGCCTGCTGCGCCTGCCGGACATCGGCTCCGATCATTTCCCGGTGTTCATCGAGCTGCAGTACGACCCGAAGCACACTGAAGAGCAGCAAGGGCTCGAGGCTGATCGTGATGACCAGCGGCAGGCCGCCGAGACCATAGCCGAAGAACCGGCAACATCGCAGGATGTGCCACAACCCGAGGCCGGGCCGCGCCGCTGAGGGTTATCCCCGCTACGCGCAAGGCCTATACTGGACGAGACAGCGCTCACCGGTTCAGAAGAGAGGTTCCTTTGGCACCTGCATCCGATCGCCCCGCCCTCACACCCGACACCCTGCGCGAACTGGCTTTCGACCAGTCGATTCGCTGGACCAGCCAGAACGATGACCTCTGGCAGCTGATCGACAACGACCTCTGGGCGCTGACCCGCAATCCCAGCCTGATCCTCAGTACCGTGCCGGAGCAGAAGCTGGAGGCGCTGCTGCGCCGCGTCGACTGCCACCGCCTGGTGGACGGCATCGTCAAGGCGCGCCAGGCACGGCTGGAGCAGCCGACCTGGTTCGCCAGCCAGCAGTACGGCGAACGCCTCGCGCGAGTCGCCTACTTTTCCATGGAATACATGCTCAGCGAAGCCTTGCCGATCTATTCCGGCGGCCTCGGCAACGTCGCCGGGGACCAGCTCAAGGCCGCCAGCGACCTCGGCGTGCCGGTCACCGCGGTGGGCATGCTCTGGCAGCACGGCTACTTCCGCCAGAGCATCGGCCCGGACGGCCGGCAGCAGGCGCTGTACCCGGTCAACGACACCCGGCAGATGCCCATCGAGCCGCTGCATGACGCCAGCGGCGCGCCTCTGAGGCTGGCCATACAGCTGCCGGGGTTGCAGATCTGGCTGCGCGGCTGGCAGGCCCGGGTCGGCCTCAATCGCCTGCTGCTGCTCGATACCAATGACCCCGCCAATCCACCCATCGCGCGGCTGATCGCCAGCGAACTCTATGGCGGCGACAACGAGATGCGCCTGCGCCAGGAACTCGTGCTGGGCATCGGCGGCTGGCGCTTGCTGGAAGCCGCCGGCCTGCAGCCCGATGTGCTCCACCTGAACGATGGCCATGCCGCATTCGCCGTGCTGGAGCGGGCGCGCAGCCATATGGCCCGGGAGCGGGTCTCCTTCGCCGTGGCCCTCAATGCGACGCGCGCCGGCAATCTGTTCACCACCCATACACCGGTCGAAGCCGGGTTCGA
This sequence comes from Massilia sp., assembly GCA_003484545.1. Taxonomy (GTDB): domain Bacteria; phylum Pseudomonadota; class Gammaproteobacteria; order Burkholderiales; family Burkholderiaceae_D; genus Telluria. The sequence continues at coordinate 26,880 of DNCF01000524.1, forward strand.
TCGCTTTCCGCCCGAGCTGGTGAGCCAGTATCTGGAGCGCTATGCCGAATACGAGCTGGGCATTTCCATGCAGACGCTGCTGGCCATGGGGCGCAAGCAGCCGCAGGACTCCCACGAGCCGTTCAACATGGCCTACCTGGCCACCCGCGGGGCGGGCGCAGTCAATGCAGTCAGCCAGCTGCACGGGCACACCAGCCGCTACATCTTCCGCGAACTGTATCCGCGCTGGCCGCTGGCGGCGGTACCGGTCGGGCATGTCACCAACGGCATCCACCTGCCGACCTGGGTGTCGCCGAATGCCGAAGCCCACTGGTACGAGTTGCACGGCGACGAGATTCCCTGGCGCGGCATCGATCACGCTTCGGTGGATGAACTGCTGGCCCAGGTCGACGACCGCTGGCTGTGGCAGATCCGCCAGCATGCGCGCAACGAACTGCTCGGCTTCGTGCGCAGCCATCTGGCCCGTAGCCTGGCCGTGCATGGCGCCTCGCCAGCGGACATCGAAGTGGCCGGTTCACGCCTGCATCCGGAACGGCTGACGCTTGGCTTCGCCCGTCGCTTCGCCAGTTACAAGCGCCCCAACCTGCTGCTGCAGGACCCCGAACGGCTGGCACGCATCCTCAACCACCGCAGCTGCCCGGTGCAGTTGCTGGTGGCTGGCAAGGCACATCCGGCCGACCGCGCCGGGCAGGCGTTACTGACCGAGTGGCAACGTTTCGCCGCCAGGCCCGACATCGCCGGCCGCGTGGTCTTTCTTGAGGACTACGACATGCGCATCGCCCGGCACCTGGTGCAAGGCGTGGACGTCTGGCTGAACACGCCGAGGCGGCCCTGGGAGGCCAGCGGCACCAGCGGCATGAAGGTGCTGGCCAACGGCGGCCTGAACCTGTCGCAACTCGACGGCTGGTGGGCCGAAGCCTACGCCACCGACCTCGGCTGGGCCGTTGGCGACGGCCTCGAATACGGCCCGGAGCACGATGAAGTGGATGCCGAGCAGCTCTATCAGCTGCTGGAAACCCAGGTAGTCCCCACTTTCTACGCCCGTGACGATGAAGGGGTGCCCACCGCCTGGGTGCAACGCATGCGGCGCAGCATGAGCGCGCTGGTCGAGCGTTTTTCCGCCGATCGAACCGTGCGCGAATACACCGAACAGTATTACCTGCCCATGGCGACGGCCTACCGCCGGCGCTGCGCCGATGGTTCGGCGCTGGCCAGCACGCTGTCGCACCAGCTCACCCGCCTGCGCAGCTACTGGCATGAACTGGCCTTCACCGGTGTGCAATGGGCCCGCGAGAACGGCCGGTATCAGGTCGAAGCACGTTTGAACCTGGGCCACATCGATCCGCAGCATATCGCCGTGCAACTCTACGCGGAGGGTCGGAACGCAGCGCCCGCCGAGATCCATCCGCTCAACCTTGCGCAGCATGAGGCTACGTTCGCCACCTTCCGCGGCCACTTCCCCGCCGACCGTCCGGAGACGGACTACACCGCGCGGATCATCCCCGGCAGCACGCTGGGCCTGACCGTACCGCTGGAGCTTGGGCTGATTCACTGGCAGCGATGACTGCCTGTGGCTCAGGCATCGCTGATCAGCCGGTAGCCGACCCCGGCCTCGGTGACGATGAAACGCGGTGCGGCGGGATCATCGCCGAGCTTCTGGCGCAGGTGGCCGATCACGACGCGCAGATAGTGACTGTCTCCAGCATGGCTGGGGCCCCAGACGATCTTCAGCAGATGCTGCTGGGTGACTACCCGCCCGGCGTGGCGGGCGAGTTCGGCGAGCACGGCGTACTCCTTCCTCGTCAAGCTCACCATTCGCTCGCCCAGGCTGACCCGCCTGAATGCCAGGTCGATGCATAATGCCCCGCAGAGCACCTGACCGGGGCTGTTCGTGGTCGACTGGGGCAGGCGCAGCAGCGCGCGTACCCGCGCAAGAAATTCCTGAATGCCGAACGGCTTGGTGACGTAGTCATTGGCGCCGGCATCGAGCGCCCTGACCTTTTCCGCCTCGCTGGAACGAACCGAAAGCACGATCACCGGCACCCGGGTCCAGCTGCGCAGCTCGCCGAGTACGTCCTGGCCGTCCATATCCGGCAAGCCGAGGTCCAGTACCACCAGGTCGGGCTGCTCCAGTGCGGCGCGCGCCAATCCATCGCGCCCGTCCGTGCTTTCCAGCACCCGATAGCCCTGGGAAGCGAGGCTGATGCGCAGGAATTTCAGAATCTGCGGCTCATCGTCGATGATCAGTACGGATGCCGAATCGCCACTCACGTCAGGTCGCTCTCCATGTCCATTGCCGGCTGAGGCTGCAATGGCAGCTCCAGCGTCACGCTGGCACCTCGCCCGTCGAGCCCTTCGCCCACGGCCACGCGCCCCCCATGGGCACCGATCATTCCCTGGCAGATGGCGAGCCCCAGACCAGTCCCGGGTCCGCCACGGTCGCCACGCGCCGCTGTATAGAACATGTCGAAGATCTTCTCCCGCTCCGCCTCGGGGATACCGGGCCCTTCATCGCTGACGACGAAGCGCAGGGCGTTCGACCCGGCGTCTACAGCCACCTGCAGCCGGCCACCTGAGGGCGAGAACCGTGCGGCATTTTCCAGCACATTGACCAGCGCCTGTTCGATCAGTGCCGGATGCACATACAGCAACGGCAGCGGATCGGGCAGCAGGACCTCGACTCGAAGCTCGGCCAGCACGCGCTGCAGGCGTTGCAACGCGCTGGCGACGATATCGCCTGGTGCGACCCAGTCGCGAATGAGCTTCAGACCACCATGCCCCAGACGGGTCATGTCCAGCAGATTCTGGATGTAGCGATCCAGGCGTTCAGCCTCGTCACGCGTAGTCTCCAGCAGCTCCCGCCGGTCGTACTCGCTCATGCTGTGTCCCAGGCTCGCCAGGCAGTCGATGGAGCCGCGCATGGCCGTCAGCGGCGTGCGCAGGTCATGCGAGACAGAGGCCAGCAATGCGCTGCGCAGCTCTTCGGTCTGCCCATGCAGACGAGCCGCTTCGAGTTCATCGGCGAGCATCGCGCGCCCCAATGCCTGGGCCAGCGGCTGGGCCAGGGCACAAACGAGACGGCGTCTGTCCGGCGGCAACCGTCCCTGTGCGAACGTTCGAATACCCAGCAGGCCGAGAGGCTGTCCGTCACCGCTCAAGGGCAACCACCACCAGTGCCCCTCCGGCAGGGTATCCGTGCCCTGCCCTGCCTGCTGGCCATGCTTCCATGCCCACTGCGCAGCAGCCTGCTCCTGCTCGGTGAGTGACGGCAAATGGTCCCCCCTGAATATCCACGCGGCCTGTTTGTTACGCATGGCCACCAGCGCCTCGATGTCAGCCAGCAGTTGCAACTGGTGGACCGCGACGCTGCAGACCGCCTGCACATCGGTGGCAGCACCCAACCGGCGCGAGAGCTCGAGCAAAGCCGTGGTTTGCGCCTGGGTCTGACGCAACGCTTCCAGCTGTCGCTTCTGGCGACTGGCAAGGTTGCCGGCCAGGATTGCCATCAGCAGGAAGAACAGCAATGTCAGGACGTCTTCCTGACGAGCCACGATAAAAGTGAAGGTGGGCGGGATGAACAGGAAGTCATAGAACAGAAACGACAGCCCCGCACACGCCAGAGCCGGCCCGAGGCTGCTGCGGACCGCAACCACCAGCACGGCCGCGAGGAATACCAGGGATATATTCGGCAGTGCCAGGTAGCGCGCCAGCACCAGCGCGATCGCCGTGGCACTGAGGGTGGCGAGCCCGGCGAGCAAGTAGTTGCGCCAGTCCCATCGTCCAGTTCGCTGGCGCGCCGCTTTGCGCTGCGTGGGTTTCGTCTGATCGAGCACGCTGACCTCGAGCCCATCGCCCTCCGCGATCAGCTGCTCGGCGATGGATTGCCCGAACCGCCCGGGCCAGCGTCGCCGTGGTCGTTTGCTCCGGCCGACCAGCAACAGCGAGGCGCGGCGCTCATGGGCATGGTCGATCAGTGTCCGGGACACCCGCGCCCCACTCAGCTCCACTACCTCGCCGCCCAAGCGTTCAGCCAGTTGCTGGGCCGCCTGCAGATAACCCAGCTCGGTTTCCTCGCGCGCCGCACCAATGGTCACGTGGACTACCGACCAAGGCAGGTGGCGGCGCTCGGCCACCCGAGCGGCATGGCGCACCAGCCCCTCGGCTGACTCGTCAGCATCGATGCCGACCAAAAGGCGGCCACGTACCGCCGGCGCACGCTGCCCCTGTAACCGGTAGCGGCGATGCAGATCGGCGTCGACTCGTGCGGCGGCGGTCTGCATCGCCAGTTCACGCAGGGCCGTGAGGTTGGTCTGGGTGAAAAAGGCGTCGATGGCCGCCCGCGCCTGTTCGGGCACATACACCTTGCCCTCACGCAGGCGCTCGAGCAGCTCGCGGGGCGGCAGGTCCACCAGCAGGATGTCGTCGGCCTCATGCAGAATCCAGTCCGGCACCGTTTCCCGGACCTGGACGCCGGTTATGGCGCGAACCTGGTCATTGAGGCTCTCTAGATGCTGGACGTTCACCGTCGTGTAAATATCGATCCCCGCTTCGAGCAGCTCCAGGACGTCCTGCCAACGCTTGCTATGTCGGCTGCCGGGGGCGTTGCTATGCGCCAGCTCATCGACCAGTGCGATGTCGGGGCGCACCGCGAGCATGCCGTCCAGGTCCAGCTCGAACAGGGTTATGCCACGGTACTCGCTGCGGCACAGCGGCTGGTCGGCAAGCCCGACCAGGATGGCTGCGGTTTCCGCCCGACCATGAGTCTCCACCACCCCCACGCGTACGTCGCGGCCAAGACGGCGCTGGCGTTGCGCGGCCTGGAGCATGGCGTATGTCTTGCCTACACCAGGCGCCGCACCGAGAAATACCTTGAGTTGCCCGCGCCCCTCCCTGGGAGCCTCGTCGAGCAGCGCATCCGCGCGCATGGCATCGCTCATTCACATCACTCGCTGGAATCAGGCGAGCGATTGTCAGCCAATGCAAGGTTCAGGGCCAGTACGTTCACCACGGCGGGGCCAACCATCGGCGAGCTCAGGTGTGCCTGTAGCAGACGCTCCAGCGACTCGGCCGGCATGCCTCGCGCCTGGGCGACGCGGGCTATCTGGTAGCGCGCCGCGGCCAGCGTCAGGTGGGGGTCCAGTCCGCTGGCAGAGGTCGTCACCAGCTCCATGGGCACCGGCTGCCCGGTGCCGCCATTCCAGGCCTGTATTCGCTGGCGAACCTGCTCCAGCAGCTCGGGGTTGCTTGGCGCCAGGTTGCTTGCACCACTGGCGACGGTGGCGTAGTCCGCAGCCGAAGGCCGCGGCAGAAACCACTCGGCGCCCTGGAACGACTGAGCCAGCAAGGCGCTGCCGCGAACCTGGCCACTGCCATCGCGCAGCAGGCTGCCGTTAGCCGCGTCGGCCATGGCCAGCTGCGCAACGGCCGTGACGGTCAGCGGATAGGCTGCCCCCGTGACCAGTGTCATCAGGGCCAGCGAGGCAATGGCGGGGCGAATGTGTTCGAACATGCTTGTCATCTCCCTAACAGCGCCACGATGGCGCGACAGTTCTCAAACCAGGCCGATCGCCGTGAGTAACAGGTCGATCAGTTTGATGCCGGCGAAGGGCGCGATCAGACCGCCCAGACCGTAGATCAGCAGGTTGCGCCGCAGCAGGCCGGCCGCATCGACCGCCTTTATCTGCACGCCCCGCAACGCCAGGGGGATCAACCCGACGATGATCAGCGCGTTGAAGACAATGGCCGACAGAATGGCGCTCTGCGGGCTGTGCAACTGCATCAGGTTCAACGCGGCCAGCTGCGGATAGATGCCGATGAACAAGGCCGGAAGGATGGCGAAATACTTCGCCACATCATTGGCCACCGAGAAGGTCGTCAGCGCGCCTCGCGTGACCAGCAACTGCTTGCCCACCTGCACCACGTCGAGCAGCTTGGTCGGGTCGGAATCCAGGTCCACCAGGTTCGCCGCCTCGCGGGCCGCCTGGGTGCCGTCGTTCATCGCCATGCCGACATCGGCCTGTGCCAGCGCGGGTGCGTCGTTGGCCCCATCACCGCACATCGCGACCATCTTTCCCTCAGCCTGCTCCTGGCGTATGCGCTGCAGCTTCTTCTGCGGCGTCGCCTCGGCGATCACGTCGTCGACGCCGGCTTCCGCTGCAATCGCGGCGGCGGTCAACGGGTTGTCGCCGGTAACCATCACCGTGCGGATGCCCAGCTGGCGTAGTTCGGCGAAACGTTCACGTATGCCGGGCTTGACCACGTCCTTCAGGTGAATGGCGCCCAGCAGACGATCATCGACGCACACCAGCAGCGGCGTGCCGCCGCTCTGAGCGATCTTCTCGACTTCACGCGCCAGCGCTGGCGGCACCTGCTCGGGCGTCATGGCCAGATGTCCGAGCACGGCGTCTACGGCACCCTTGCGATACCGCTGCCCCTGATAGTCGGCGCCGGACAGGCGAGTTTCCGCACTGAACGGGATCGGCAGAATGCCCTGCGCGGATGGCTCGGCCATCGGGGCAAGGGCGCGCAGGTACTCGACGATGGACTTGCCCTCGGCCGTATCGTCGGCCAGCGATGCCAGCAGCGCAGCATGCGACAGCTCGGTCGCCGAAACGCCTGGCGCCTTCACCATCGCGCTGCAGCGTCGATTGCCGAAGGTGATGGTGCCGGTCTTGTCCAGCAGCAGCACCTGCACATCCCCTGCCGCTTCGACCGCACGGCCGGACTTGGCGATGACGTTGAGTCGCACCAGACGATCCATGCCGGCAATTCCGATGGCGGACAGCAAACCGCCGATCGTCGTGGGAATCAGTGTCACCAGCAACGCGACCAGGTACACCAACGGCAGATCGCCGCCGGCGAAGCGCGCCAATGGCTGCAGCGTGGCGACCACCACCAGAAAGATCAGTGTCAGCCCTATCAACAGGATATCCAGGGCGATCTCGTTGGGCGTTTTCTGCCGTCTGGCGCCCTCGACCAGCGCGATCATCCGGTCCAGTGTCGACTCCCCCGGGTCGCTGCCGATACGCACCAGCAACCAGTCAGACACGACGCGCGTATTGCCGGTGACCGCCGAACGATCCCCACCCGACTCGCGGATGACCGGAGCCGACTCGCCGGTGATGGCTGCTTCATTGACCGCCGCGATTCCTTCGATGACTTCACCGTCACCCGGTATGAGCTCGCCGGCCTCCACCTTCACCACATCACCGCGGCGCAAGCTGCTTGCCGGTACGAGCCGATAACCGTCGCCGGACCGCAGGCGGGCTTCCAGCCCCTGTGCGCCCGCCTTGAGGCTGTCCGCCCTCGCCTTGCCGCGTCCTTCGGCCAGCGCTTCGGCAAAGTTGGCGAACAGCACGGTGAACCACAGCCAGATGGCAATCTGCGCCGCCACCGAGCGGCTCACCGCCGCATCCGGCGCAAAGCACAGCAGCGTGGTGAAGATGGCGGCTATCTCCACCACCAGCATGACCGGCGAACGAACCAGCTGCCGCGGATCGAGTTTGAGCAAAGCCTGCCGCATGGCGGGCTTGCAGAGCGTAGCGAACGAGCTGGAGGCGGATTGAGGCTCGGCACCGCCAAATGCCGTTTGACGAACGTTCATCGAAACCTTCCTCAGTAGCCCTGCAGTTGGGCGAAGTGTTCGGAGATAGGGCCGAGGGCAAGAGCCGGCAGGAACGTCAGCCCGCCGACCATCAGGATCACCAGGGTCAACAGCGTCACGAACAGAGGGCCGTGGGTGGGAAAGCTGTTGAGGTCTGTCACCGCACGATTCTTGGCCGCGAGGCTGCCGGCGATGGCCAGCACGGGCAGGATGAAACCGAAGCGCCCCAGCAGCATGGCGAACGCGATCATCAGGTTGTGGTAGACGGTGCCGCCCCCGAAGCCCGCGAATGCCGAACCGTTGTTGCCAGTGCCGGACGTATACGCATAGAGGATCTGGCTCAGACCGTGCGGTCCGGGGTTGCTGATCGACGCGGCGGGACCTGGCAGGCTCACGCCCAGCGCCGCCAGCACGAGCACGCCAACCGGCATCACCAGCAGCGTCGCGACCAGCAGACGGACCTCCCGCGCGTCGAGCTTCTTGCCCAGGTATTCAGGCGTTCGGCCGATCATCAGCCCGGCCAGAAAGACCGTGACCAGCACGAACAGCAACATTCCATACAAGCCCGCACCGACTCCGCCAAAGACGATTTCGCCAAGCATCATGTTGAACATCGCCACCATGCCGCCGAGCGGGCTGAAGCTGTCGTGCATCGCGTTGACCGAGCCGTTCGATGCCGCCGTCGTGGTCGCCGCCCATAGCGCAGAGGCAGCGATGCCAAGACGACTTTCCTTGCCCTCGAGCGAGCCTTGCTGTTCCACCGCCAGGCCCGCAAACGCAGGATTGGGCTGATGCTCGGCCACCAGGACGGTCCCCAGCCCGAGCACGAACAGCAACAGCATGCAGGCCAGGATCGCCCGGCTCTGACGCAGGTCCCGCACGTAGTGACCGAACATGAACACCAACGCAGCCGGGATCAGCAGGATCGCAGCAACTTCCAGCAGATTGCTCCAGGCCGTCGGGTTCTCGAAGGGGTGAGCCGAATTGACGCCGAAGAAGCCGCCGCCGTTGGTCCCCAGCTGCTTGATTGCGATCTGGCTGGCCGCCGGCCCGAGCGGGATCGTCTGTTCGGCGCCCTGTAGCGTCGATGCCTGAACATAGTCGGTCAGGCTCTGCGGAACGCCCTGCCACACCAGCAACAATGCCAGTACCAGGCTGAGCGGCAGCAAGCAGTAGAGGACGGCACGGGTCATATCGACCCAGAAATTGCCGATGCCGCTGGCACAGCGACGCGCCAAAGCACGGCAGAAAACCACCAGCACCGCCAGGCCGACGGCGGGGCTGACGAAATTCTGCACACCTAGCCCGAGCATCTGGCTGAAGTAGCTGAGCTGGGCCTCACCGCTGTAGGCCTGCCAGTTGGTGTTGGTGACGAAGCTGACCGCGGTGTTGAGCGCCAGATGCCACTCGAGACCCGGCAGCTGCTGCGGATTCAATGGCAACTGGCCCTGCAGCACGAGGATCGCGAACAGCGCCGCCAGGCTGATCGCAGTCAGGCTGAGCAGCGCCAGGCTGTAGCCCTTCCATGTCTGCTCGCCTTCCGGATCGACACCGGCCGCGCGATAGCACAATCGTTCGAGCGGCCCGAGCAGTGGAGTCAGCCAGGTACGCTCGCCTTCCATGGCTCGGTACAGATAGCGGCCGAGCCATGGGGCAGGAACCAGTACGAGTACGAAAAAGGCCGCGATCAGCCAGTAGTCATGGGTCTGCATGCGACCTCCTAACCGCGGTCGGCGCGCATCAGCGCGACCAACAGGTAGAAGAACAGAACGATGGCCAGGCCCAGCGCGAGCCCGTCGAGAATGGTCATGAATGGTGTACTCCCTGTAACGCGTCGATGCGTGTACCGGAAGTGTCCGGGCTGGCGGCGTAAAGATTCGATTGCAGCGAGGCGCGGGCCGCGTAAAGAAACCGTATTTTTTGAACGCTCCACTTGTCCGCGGCAGTTGGAACGCCAGCGCAGCGGCGCAGTCCTCTATTAACCACTTGCCTTTTGAGGAAGACGCAGATGATGAAGCAACTGTTCGACAAATCCGCCCCGCAGAACGTCCACGGCTGGGAACGCGCCGCCTCGCTTGCCGGTGGGCTGGTGATGATGGGCAAGGGGCTGCGTCGGGGCGGGCTGATCGGGCTGGCGGAGCTCGCCATGGGCGGTATGGCACTGGCGCGAGGCATCAGCGGGCGCTGCGAAGCCAAGCGCATGTTGACTGAAATGGAGAGCAAGCCAGCCCTGCCGAGCCAGCGCTACAGTCATATGCCGCTGGATTCGGAAGTCCACAGCCCGGACTTCAAGGGTGACAACGTGACATTGCCCGACAGCACACCAATGGGTCACGAGACGCGCGGCACGCCGCAGGTCTGAACCTCTGCAAGGTGGGCTGAAGCCCACCCTTTGCGCGCCGGGAGTCGGCGCCTGCCTCGCCATACCGACGCCCGATCAAGCCTGCCCCAGCAACCGCCCCTGATTCTGCTGTGCCATCTCCTTGAGGTAGTCCCAGGTGGTGCGCATGCGCGCCAGGTCCTTGAACTCGATGGGCATCAGCATCCAGAAGGTGCGGGTAAAGCTGACCTTCTCTGGCAGCAGCAGTCGCAACCGCGGATCGGCATCGGCGGAAAACGCCGGCAGGATCGCGATCCCCGCCCCCATCGCCACGGCTTCCTGCTGCGCCAGCAGGCTGGTACTGCGCAGGCCGACCGAGCGGGGATCGGCGATGCCATCGAGAAACAGCAGCTCCTTGCTAAAGAGCAGGTCATCCACGTAGCTGACGAAGCGGTGCTCTGCCAGATCCTCGCGGCTGCGGATCGGCGGGTGTTCGTCGAGATACGCCGGCGACGCATACAGCCGCAGCACGTAGTCGGTCAGCCGGGTGATGATGAACGGCCCGCGCTCCGGGCGTTCCAGGGTGATGACGATGTCCGCCTCGTGACGCGACAGGCGCACCGCGCGCGGCAGCGCCAGCAGGTCGATGTTCAGGTGCGGATAGCGCCGGCTGAGCCCGGTGAGCTGGCCGGCGAGCATCACCGTGCCGTAACCCTCGGTGGCGCCGATGCGCACTTGCCCGGAAAGACCATCGCCCATGCTGGGCAGTGAATGTTCGATGGCCACGCTGGCACTTTCCATGGCCTCGACCCGCGGCAACAGGTTGCGTCCGGCTTCGGTGAGCTTGTAGCCACCCGGCTCGCGCAGGAACAGCTGCAGGCCGATGCTTTTTTCCAGCGCCTGCAGCCGGCGCGAGACCGTGGTGTGGTCGACCGCGAGCCGACGCGCCGCAGTGGTCAGCCGCCCCGCTCGGGCGACTTCGAGGAAATAGCGCAGATTGTCCCAGTCCATGGTTGCCGCCTCCAGCAGGTTCCTGTGCATTTATGCAGAGCGACTCTGCAGTCGATCGCATTGTAATGTGATTTTTTGCATTGCTACATTCAATGCAGCCCTCGCAGCCGTCCGCGAGCCAATAACAACAACAGTGCCTTTTCAGGCGGAGAGCCATATGACAACGTCCAACGCCATTCCTACCGTCAAACTGCTGATCGACGGTGAATTTATCGAATCGACCACCCAGGACTGGCGCGACGTCGTCAACCCGGCGACCCAGGAAGTCCTGGCGCGCGTGCCGTTTGCGACCGCCGAGGAAATCGACCGCGCCGTCGCCAGCGCCCAGCAGGCCTTCAAGACCTGGCGCAAGACGCCGATCGGTGCGCGGGCGCGCATCTTCCTCAAGTACCAGCAGCTGATCCGCGAGAACATGAAGGAGCTGGCGGCGATCCTCACTGCCGAACAGGGCAAGACCCTGGCCGATGCCGAGGGCGACGTGTTCCGCGGCCTGGAAGTGGTCGAGCACGCCGCCGGTATTGGCAACCTGCAGCTCGGCGAGCTGGCGAACAACGTCGCCGCCGGCGTCGATACCTATACCCTGCTGCAGCCGCTCGGCGTCTGCGCTGGTATTACCCCATTCAACTTCCCGGCGATGATTCCGCTGTGGATGTTCCCGATGGCCATCGCCACCGGCAATACCTTCGTTCTCAAACCGTCCGAACAGGACCCGATGGTCACCATGCGCCTGTGCGAACTGGCTTTGGAAGCCGGCGTGCCGCCGGGCGTGCTCAACGTGGTGCATGGCGGCGCCGATGCGGTGAATGCGATCTGCGACCACCCGGATATCAAGGCGGTGTCCTTCGTAGGTTCGACCAGGGTCGGCACCCACGTCTACAACCGTGCCAGCCAGGCCGGCAAGCGCGTGCAGTGCATGATGGGCGCGAAGAACCACGCCATCGTGCTGCCCGATGCGCACAAGGAGCAGACCCTCAACGCCATCGCCGGTGCCGCCTTCGGCGCGGCCGGCCAGCGCTGCATGGCGCTGTCGGTGGTGGTGCTGGTGGGTGAGGCGCAGGCCTGGATTCCCGATCTTGTAGCCAAGGCGCAGACCCTCAAGGTCAACGCCGGTGTCGAGGTTGGCACCGATGTCGGCCCGCTGGTTTCCTGCGCGGCGCTGGATCGCGTCAGCGGGCTGATCGAACGTGGTGTGCAGGAAGGAGCCAGGCTCGAACTGGATGGCCGTAACCCGAGCGTCAGCGGTTACGAAAACGGCAACTTCGTCGGCCCGACCCTGTTTTCCGGCGTCTCCCCCTCGATGAGCATCTACCGCGAAGAAATCTTCGGCCCGGTCCTGTGCGTCACGGCGGCCGCGACCATGGACGAAGCCATCGAGCTGATCAACGCCAACCCGAATGGCAACGGCACCGCCATCTTCACCCGCTCCGGCGCGGCGGCACGGCACTTCCAGGAAGAGATCGACGTCGGCCAGGTGGGCATCAACGTACCGATCCCGGTGCCGGTGCCGATGTTCTCCTTCACCGGCTCCCGCGCTTCCAAGCTCGGCGACCTTGGCCCCTACGGCAAGCAGGTGGTGCAGTTCTACACCCAGACCAAGACCATCACCGAGCGCTGGTTCGACGAAAACGAGGTCGGCGGCCCGGTCAACACCACCATCAACCTGAAGTGACATCACCCACCGGGCCGGCGGACGCGCCGGCCCTCAAGGACGCTGAAATGACATTCGAAACTCTGCTCGTCGACATCCAGGAGCGCGTCGCGCTGATCACCCTCAACCGGCCGCAGGCGCTCAATGCGCTCAATGCGCAGCTGATCAGCGAGCTGAACCAGGCCCTGGGCCAGCTCGAGGCCGATCCGCGGATCGGCTGCATCGTGCTCACCGGCTCGGCCAAGGCGTTCGCCGCCGGCGCCGACATCAAGGAAATGGCCGAGCTGTCCTACCCGCAGGTCTATCTCGATGACCTCTTTGCCGAAGCTGACCGCATCGCCACGCGCCGCAAGCCGCTGATTGCCGCCGTCGCCGGTTACGCGCTGGGTGGCGGCTGCGAGCTGGCATTGCTCTGCGACATGATCTTCGCCGCCGACAATGCGCGCTTCGGCCAGCCGGAAGTCAACCTCGGCGTGCTGCCGGGTATCGGCGGCACCCAGCGCCTGACCCGCGCAGTGGGCAAGGCCAAGGCGATGGACATGTGCCTGACCGGTCGCCAGATGGACGCCGCCGAAGCCGAGCGCGCCGGCCTCGTCGCGCGCGTATTCCCGGCCGAAAGCGTGCTGGAGGAAACCCTCAAGGCCGCCCGGGTGATCGCCGAGAAATCCCTGCCGGCCACCATGATGATCAAGGAAAGCGTCAACCGCGCCTTCGAGACCACGCTGGCCGAAGGCATCCGCTTCGAGCGTCGCGTGTTCCATGCGGTGTTCGCGACCGCGGATCAGAAGGAAGGCATGGCCGCGTTCAGCGAGAAGCGCAAGCCTGAGTTCACCAATCGCTAAGCCGCATCTGGCCATAACAACAAGAGGAAACACGCCATGCATATCGGATTCATCGGCCTGGGCAACATGGGCGCACCCATGGCCCACAACCTGCTCAAGGCAGGCCACCAGCTCAGCGTATTCGACCTCAACGCCGCGGCCGTTGAAAACCTGGTCGGCGCCGGCGCGCTGCCGGTCGACTCCCCGACCGCCATCGCCCAGGGCAATGCCGAGCTGATCATCACCATGCTGCCAGGGGCGCCTCACGTGAAGAGCGTGTACCTGGGCGAGAACGGCCTGATCGCCAGCGCCCGTGCCGGTGTGATGCTGATCGACTGTTCCACCATCGATCCGCACAGTGCCCGTGAAGTGGCCAAGGCTGCCGCCGAGCATGGCAACCCGATGCTGGACGCACCGGTTTCCGGCGGCACCGGCGGTGCAGCAGCCGGAACCCTGACTTTCATGGTGGGTGGCAGCGATGCGGACTTCGATCGTGCACAACCGATTCTCGCGGCCATGGGCAAGAACATCGTGCACTGCGGTGCAGCCGGCAACGGCCAGGTGGCCAAGGTCGCCAACAACATGCTGCTGGGCATCTCCATGATCGGCGTCGCCGAGGCGATGGCGCTGGGCGTCGCGCTGGGTATGGATGCCAAGACCCTGGCCGGCGTGATCAACACCTCCAGCGGCCGCTGCTGGAGCTCGGATACCTACAACCCCTTCCCTGGCGTGCTGGACAACGTACCGGCCTCCCGCGGCTACAGCGGCGGCTTCGGCAGCGACCTGATGCTCAAGGATCTGGGCCTGGCCACCGAGGCCGCCAAGCAGGTGCGTCAGCCGGTGATCCTCGGCGCCCTCGCCCAGCAGCTCTACCAGAGTTTCAGCGCCCAGGGTCATGGCGGCCTGGACTTCTCGGCGATCATCAATCAGTACCGCAAGGACACCTGACCATGACTGCAACCGAACGCCCCGTGCTGGCCGCCGTACGCAACCACGTCGGCCACCTCACCCTCAACCGCCCGGCCGGGCTGAATGCGGTGACCCTGGAAATGGTCCGCCTGCTGCACCAGCAGCTCAGCGCCTGGGCTGCCGATCCGCAGATTCATGCCGTGGTACTGCGTGCCAATGGCGAAAAAGCCTTCTGCGCCGGCGGTGACATCCGTTCGCTGTACGACAGCTTCCAGCGCGGCGACACCGAGCACGAAACCTTCTTCGAGGAGGAATACGCCCTCGACCAGTACATCCATGCCTACCCGAAACCACTGCTGGCACTGATGGACGGTTTCGTCCTCGGCGGCGGCATGGGCCTGGTCCAGGGCGCGTCGCTGCGGGTGGTTACCGAGCGCGTGCGCATGGGTATGCCGGAAGTCGGCATCGGCTATTTCCCGGATGTGGGCGGCAGCTATTTCCTCTCGCGCCTGCCGGGTGAGCTTGGCACCTACATGGGCGTCACCGGCCTGCAGATCCGCGCCGCCGATGCGCTACACGTGGGCCTGGCGGACTGGTGCGTCAGCCACGACCAGATTGCCGAGCTGGATCGCTGCCTGGACCGCATGAGCTGGTCGGTCCATCCCCAGGAGGCGCTGCGCACCCTGGTGGCCACACTAGGCACCAACAGGCTGCCCGGTTCCGAACTCAAAGCGCTGCACCAGGCCATCGACGAGCACTTCGCCAAGCAGGACGTGGCATCGGTTCGTGCCTCGCTGGCAGCCGAGAACCGTCCCGAATTCAGCGACTGGGCCGCCGAGACCCTCAAGGTGCTCGACAGCCGCTCACCCCTGGCGATGTGCGTCACCCTGGAGATGCTGCGGCGCGGCCGCAATTTGCCGCTGGCCGACTGCTTCGCCCTGGAGCTGCATCTGGACCGTCAATGGTTCGCCAAGGGCGACATCATGGAAGGCGTGCGCGCGCTGATCATCGACAAGGACAAGTCACCGCGCTGGAATCCGCCGACACTGGCAGAGGTCACGCCGGAGCGCGTCCAGGCGTTCTTCGACGGCTTCAAGGCCACCACCGGCAAGACACGCCGCAGCGCCACGGCCTGAACCTCTTTTGCAGTACAACAACAAGAAGAGACCGCGCAATGCATGACCTCGAACTCAGCGAAGACCAACGCATGATCCGCGACATGGCGCGCGACTTCGCCCGCCGCGAGATCGCCCCCCATGCACAGGCCTGGGAAAAGGCCGGCTGGATCGACGACGCCCTGGTCGCCCAGATGGGAGAGCTTGGCCTGCTCGGCATGGTCGTCCCGGAAGAATGGGGCGGCAGCTATATCGACTACGTCGCCTACGCCCTGGCCGTGGAGGAAATCTCCGCCGGCGACGGCGCCACCGGCGCGCTGATGAGCATCCACAATTCGGTGGGCTGCGGCCCGGTGCTGAATTACGGCTCGCAGGCGCAGAAGGACGAGTGGCTGGCTGAACTGGCCAGCGGTCGCGCCATCGGCTGCTTCGCCCTCACCGAACCGCAGGCCGGCTCCGAGGCGCACAACCTGCGCACCCGCGCCGAACGGGTGGACGGCCAGTGGGTGCTCAACGGCAGCAAGCAGTTCTGCAGCAATGCCAAGCGGGCGAAGTTGGCCATCGTCTTCGCGGTGACCGATCCGGACCTCGGCAAGAAGGGTCTTTCCGCGTTTCTGGTGCCCACCGACACGCCCGGCTTCGCGGTGGAACGCAGCGAACACAAGATGGGCATCCGCGCCTCGGATACCTGCGCGGTCTCGCTCAGCGACTGCCGAATCCCGCAGGCCAACCTGCTTGGCGAGCGTGGCAAGGGCCTGGCGATTGCGCTGTCGAACCTCGAAGGCGGACGCATCGGCATCGGCGCGCAAGCCCTGGGCATCGCCCGTGCGGCCTTCGAGGCCGCCCTGCTCTACGCCCGCGAGCGCGTGCAGTTCGGCAAACCGATTGCCGAGCACCAGAGCATCGCCAACATGCTTGCCGACATGCAGACCCAACTGAATGCGGCGCGTCTGCTGATTCTGCATGCCGCGCGGCTGAAGAGCGCCGGCCTGCCGTGCCTGTCCGAAGCCTCCCAGGCCAAGTTGTTCGCCTCGGAAATGGCGGAGAAGGTCTGTTCGCAGGCGGTGCAGATCCACGGTGGCTACGGCTATCTCGAGGACTACCCGGTGGAGCGCTACTACCGCGATGCGCGTATCACGCAGATCTACGAGGGTTCCAGCGAAATCCAGCGCCTGCTGATCGCGCGGGAGCTGGCGAACTATCCGCTTTAGCGATGAATCCTTGGAAAAGGCGCCGCCGATGCCGCAGTGCTGCCTGATGGCAAATCCGGACAGCCGGGGCTGAATTTTCAGCTTTCATTGGCGGGCCAACGCCCATCCTAGGGCAAATACCTCACGGGATTTGACGTCCCCGCTCCACCTGACTGCCCGATGGTCTGCAGGCTGGGCTTCAGCCCACCACTCGCTCGAAGCCCATAACCATAGCCAAATAAAAAGGGGAGCCGCTAGGCTCCCCTTCAGGGCGTGTTGCTTTGTTCTTCTTCTGCTGACGGGCTTGTTGTTTTTGTTCGCAGCCCGATCGGACCATCGTCCGCATAGCAGTCCCATTCGGGACATAAAGAACAAACGGATTATTTTGGTCGCTGATGTTGCCACTGCCCTCGCGGGCTCAACCGGTTCTGGAGCTGCCTCAAGGCAGTTTTATTGTTCTCGGTCCGGTCGACAGGAAACCTGTCGGGCAATTCCTCTCCAAAAGAATCAGTTTGCTACGTCTCCCACCTGCTTGTTTTTATTGTGTCGGAGTCGCTACGTGTTGTTCTTGTTATTGGGTGTGCTTTCTTGTTCTTGTTGTGCCCATTAGAAAGCATTCGCCGTGCCAGCTTTTGAGAATCCTTTATTTTCAATAGGTTAGCCATCTTCACCTGTCACGAGAGACTGCCGCGCCAGCCCTTTCGTTACCGCCCACCCCAGGAGACCGTTACGCCGTACGAAAGGAGTAACACCTTCGGACAGGTTTCCAGTAACAGCTGCAGCTCCGCATCGGGCGCTCAACGCAGGACACCCCGACAGTGGTCACCGTCAGGGTGTCGATCGCTCGATGGGCATAGGTAGGTTCTTCGGCTGGTTAGCGCCTGGGCGTATCAGGCGTCCGCTGTTTGCACAGCAGTTTCCTTGCGTCTTGCCATGTAATCGCAGGCCAGAATGGCCAGCAGTGGAACGACGCCAACACTGAGGGCAGCGTGCCAGGATCCGATCAGACCCACGAAAAGCATCCCCACGACAACGATCGCAGCGACGCAATGGGCTAGGAAACGACACAGTTCAAGTGCAACTACTTGTTGTTCGGCATTGTTATTCATGACGTTTGACTCCCCGTTTTTCTTGTAATAAGCAGCCTCCGTTTTCATATTAGTCCGCCGTTAAAAGCCTGCAACTAAAACCGACGTGCGGCACGTCTAGGGCGGGCTTTACAGGGATTACCCCATACTTTCGTCGATACCCTTCAATAACTTTGGCGGCTGTTCGAACATAAGTCGCAGATATTCTGAAATCCATTTCCTGACTGTTTGTCCAATAAAGGCCATGCTGATAAGCAGGGCGCCCGGGCAGCACCATGAACGGCCCCAGCGAGGCTTTTATTGAAAAAAGCCCACAGGCTTCTTCGCCATTTCACCCCGCCGCGCGCTCAGTCCCACCCTTCGTTCGTACTGCACCGCAGCGTTCGCCGCGCCTTGCCTGGTGTGCGCGAAAACCGCGGCGCCGGCGCCGCCTGCATCATCCCGTCGAGTTCCTGATAGACCCCGCGCTGGCGCAGATGGGGATGCTGCGGCGCATCGGCCAGTTCCAGCACGGGCGCGAAACAGGCGTCGCTGCCCTCCAGCAAGGCACACCACTCGGCTTGGGTGCGGGTCGCGAACAGCCGCTCCAGCAACTCGCCCTGCGCAGGCCACTCGGCCGGATCAACACAGCCCGCCCACAGCGCTTCCGGTGCGTCCATGCGCACCAGC
Organism: Massilia sp.; assembly: GCA_003484545.1. GTDB lineage: Bacteria > Pseudomonadota > Gammaproteobacteria > Burkholderiales > Burkholderiaceae_D > Telluria. Next base: position 45,254 of record DNCF01000524.1, read on the forward strand.
AGCTCACGCCAGAACTGCGGCTCCAGCGGGCCGATGGCGATTTCGCGGCCGTCCGCGCAGCGGTAGCAGCGGTAGTTCGGCGCCGCTCCAGCCAGCGGATTGCGATCACGCTGCAGGTCGATCCGTCCACTCGGCAGCAAGCCGGCGAAGAACGTCATCAGCGACGACACCCCGTCGACGATGGCCGCATCGATCACTTGCCCCTGCCCTGAGCGCTCGCGCTCCCACAATGCGGCGAGAATGCCGACGGCGAGGTAGAGCGAGCCACCACCGAAATCACCGACTAGATTCAACGGAGGGATGGCCGGCCCGCTGTCGCCACGGATCGCCGCCAGCGCGCCGGTCAGCGCGATGTAGTTGATATCGTGCCCAGCGGCCTTCGCCAACGGGCCGCTCTGCCCCCAGCCGGTCATGCGACCGTAGATCAGCCGCGGATTGCGTTCCAGCAGCTCGTCCGGCCCCAGCCCCAGCCGCTCCATCACCCCGGGGCGGAAGCCTTCGATCAGCACGTCGGCGTCCATGGCCAGCGCCAGGCTTCGCTCTCGTCCCGCCACGCTGCGGATGTCGAGGGTCAGCGTCTTGCGCCCGCGATCGACCACCGGGTTCGGCCAGCCATTGCCACCTTCGCGCTCGATACGCAGCACCTCGGCGCCCATGTCGGCCAACAGCATGGCGCAATGCGGACCGGGGCCGATGCCGGCGAACTCCAGCACGCGCAGCCCGCACAGCGGTCCGCTACGGGTATCGTCATGTTCGTTCATGGGTCGATCTCCTTGATGCACGCACGCGGACGCGCCCCGCGCCGAAGCGCGGAGCGCGTCCGTTAACAGGCGTTACTGGTTGACGACGCTGGGCTGGTTCTCGACCAGATGATTGCGATAACGCTCGCGCAGGACCTTCTTGTCGATCTTGCCGGTGGCGGTGAGCGGCACCGCGTCGAAGATCACCGCGTCAGGCATCCACCACTTGACGATGTTCGGCTCCAGGTGGGCGAGGATTTGCTCCACCGTGATCTCGGCATCGCTGTGCGGCTCGACCACCAGTAGCGGGCGCTCCTCCCATTTCGGGTGGAACACCCCTACCACTGCCGCCACCTTCACGCCCGGACAGGCCGCGGCCACGTTCTCGATATCGATGGAGCTGACCCATTCGCCACCGGACTTGATCACATCCTTGCTGCGATCGGTGATGCGCATGAAGCCATCGGCGTCCAGCGTGGCGATGTCCCCGGTGTCGAACCATCCTTCGGCATCCAGCGCGCTTTTCTCGCTGCGGTAGTAACGTTCCACCGTCCACGGCCCGCGCACCTTGAGGCTGCCGGAGCTGACACCATCACAGGGCAGCTCGTTGCCCTGCTCGTCCACTACCTTCAGCTCGATGCCGAACTGCAACCGCCCCTGGCGCGACCAGATGGTGTCATTGGTGGCCTGCTGGCCGCGTTCGGCCAGCTTGGGCGTCGGCGTCGCCACCACGCCCAGGGGGCTGGTCTCGGTCATGCCCCACAGCTGGCAGACCGCCACGCCATACTTGGTCTGGAACGTCTCGGCCATGGCCCGCGGTACGGCGGAACCGCCGATCACCAGCCGTGCCAGGCTGCCCGAATCCTCGCCGCTGCGCTCCAGATGCGCGAGGTACATGGTCCAGATGGTCGGCACGCCGCCGGACAGGGTAACGCCCTCGCTCTTGATCAGCTCCTGCAGGCTGGCGCCGTCCATCTTGTCGCACGGCAGGACGAACTTGCAGCCATTGATCGCCGCAGCGAACGGCAGGCCCCAGGCGGTGCCGTGATAGAGCGACGAACAGGGCATGATGCAGTCGAAGGCGGACAGTCCGAACGCACCGGAAAGCCCCGCCGCCATGGCGTGCAGCACCACCGAGCGGTGGCTGTAGAGCACGCCCTTGGGGTCGCCGGTGGTGCCGGAGGTGTAGCAGAGCACCGCACCAGCGTTCTCGTCGAACTGCGGCCAGGCGAGCGGCTGTTCGACGGCGATCAGCTGCTCGTAGCCCATCACCCCTTCGAGGCCGGACGAAGGCTGCGCGGCCAGTTCGATGAAATGCCGGATATTGCTCAGCCGCGGCCGCAGACGGGCGACGCAGGCGGCGAAGCTGCTGTCGAACAGCAGCACCTGGCTGCCGGCATGGTTGATGGTGTACACGATCTGCTCATCCGACAGCCGCGGATTGGCGGTGTGCAGCACCGCGCCGATGCCGGGTACGGCGAAGAACAGTTCGTAATGACGATGGGTGTTCCAGGCCAGCGACGACACGCAGTCGCCGGGGCCGATGCCCAGCGCACGCAGCATACTGGCAGCCTGCGCGGCGCGGTTCGCAAGGCCGGCGTAGTCGTACCGCCAGAGGGGTTCATCGACCAGCCGCGAGACGATTTCGCGGTCGCCATGGGCACGGGCGGCGTGGGTGAGGATGCCGCTGATCAGCAGGGGGGCGTTCTGCATCAAACCTGGTTGCATGTTTCCTACCTCTATCTTGTTTTTATTGTCGACGTGCCGGTCGAGGAAACGGCGTTCTACCGGCATGGTTCTTCGTTTGGCCGCCTCAGGCACGCGGGCGGCGCAGCGGTGCTCAGTCAGATCCTCCGAGGTTGCAGGAGATGACCAGGCGCTGGATGTCGCTGGTGCCTTCGTAGATCTGGCAAACCCGTACGTCGCGGTAGATGCGCTCCACCGGGAAGTCGGACAGGTAGCCGTAGCCACCCAGGGTCTGGATCGCTGCCGAGCAGACCCTTTCCGCCATCTCCGAGGCGAACAGCTTGGCCATCGCGGCTTCCTTCAGGCAGGGCAGGCCCGCATCCTTCATCGAGGCCGCGTGCAGGATCAGCTGGCGCGCCGCCTCGATCTTCATCGCCATTTCGGACAATTTGAATTGCACCGACTGGTGCTCGAAGATCGGCTTGCCGAAGCTGGTCCGTTCCTTCGCATAGCCGAGCGCCGCCTCGAAGGCCGCGCGCGCCATGCCCACCGATTGCGAGGCGATGCCGATGCGGCCACCTTCCAGGCCCGACAGCGCGATCTTGTAGCCCATGCCTTCTTCGCCGATCAGGTTCGCGGCAGGGATGCGGCAATTGTCGAACACGATCTGGGCGGTGTCCGACGAATGCTGGCCCATCTTCTGTTCCAGGCCGGCGACGATGTAGCCCGGGGTATCGGTCGGCATCCAGAAGGCGCTGATCCCCTTCTTGCCGGCGGCCTTGTCCGTGACCGCCATCACGATCGCCACGTCGCCGTACTTGCCGCTGGTGATGAACTGCTTCGAACCGTTGATGACGTACTCGTCGCCCTCGCGGGTGGCGGTGGTGCGCAGCGCCGAGGCGTCGCTGCCGGTATGCGGCTCGGTCAGGGCAAAGGCGCCCAGCAGTTCGCCCTGGGCCAGCGGACGCAGCCATTGTTCCTTCTGCGCGTCGCTGGCATACATCATGGCGATCGAGCAGACCGGGCAGTTGTTGACCGAGATGATGGTCGAGGTGCCGCCGTCGCCGGCCGCGATCTCTTCCAGCACCAGCGCCAGCGACACGTAGTCGAGGCCCGCCCCGCCGTACTGCTCCGGCACGGCGACGCCGAAGGCGCCCAGCTGCGCCAGTTCCTTCAGTTCGGCTTTCGGGAAATAGTGTTCCTTGTCCCAGCGCGCCGCGTTCGGGGCCAGGCGTTCCTGCGCGTAGCTGCGCAGGGCGTCGCGGATCATCTGGTGTTCTTCGGTCAGGATCATGGTGTCTCGTATGTGGTTGTTGTAGCGGCTTACCAGGGAATCGGGTCGCCGTCGTGATTCAGGAAGCTGCCGTTGGCATCCATCGTGGCTTGCGCCAGGGTGGCGCGCAAGTCGCGCACGCTGTGCTCGACGCTGATCGCCGCGCCGCTGCCGCCCATGTCGGTCTGCACCCAGCCGGGGTGGAAGGCGATGCAGGTCGCGCCTTGCGGGCCGTAGGTCAGCGCGGTGTCGGCGAGGACCGAATTCAGGGCCGCCTTGCTGGCGCGGTAGAGCGAGCCGCTGGCGCTGCTGCGCGCGCCGATCGAGCCCATGCGCGAGGACAGCACGCCCAGCTTGCCGCAGGTGGCGGCCACCAGCGGCGCGATGATCGGCAGCAGGCGCATCGCGGCCAGGACATTCGTGTGCATCACGGCGTCGAAGTCCTGCTGGGTCGGGAAGCCGTCGTGGCGCGGGCCGTAGAGGCCGGCGACCAGCCAGGCGGTGTCGATCTTCTCGTCGTCGAGCTTCCAGCCGAGACCGGCGATGGCCTCGGCATCCGTGACGTCGAGCGCGTGCGGCTCGGCGCCCAGGGCGGCGAGATTGTCGAGGTCCTGCCCCTTGCGGGCGGTGGCGATCACGCGCCAGCCCTCTAGACGGTACTGGCGTGCCAGTTCGTGGCCGATGCCGCGCGAGGCGCCGATGATCAAAGCGGTGGGCATGTTTTGTTGCTCCGTGTGGTGTCTGGGTGTTTACACGTACGACCGCGTGGGTTCAAGAACCCACCCTACAAAAGCGTTTTGCGTAGGGTGGGTTCTTGAACCCACGCGGTACAACGTATCCAAACAAACATCGTAACCGGAAACCGGAAACCTCAATGGTCCGGCTCCCGGTATGTAACATCACACCATCTCGATCGCCATCGCGGTCGCTTCGCCGCCGCCGATGCACAGCGAAGCCACGCCGCGCTTGCCGCCGGTCTTCTTCAGCGCGCCCAGCAGGGTGACGACGATGCGCGCGCCGGAGGCGCCGATCGGGTGGCCCAGGGCGCAGGCGCCGCCGTGGATGTTGACCTTCTCGTGCGGGATTTCGAGGTCGCGCATGGCGGCCATCGGCACGGCGGCAAACGCCTCATTGATCTCGAACAGGTCGACATCGTTCGGGGTCCAGCCGGTTTTCTTGAACAGCTTGCGCATCGCGCCGATCGGGGCGGTGGTGAACAGGTTCGGTTCCTGAGCGTGGGTGGCGTGGCCGATCACGCGCGCGAGTGGGGTCAGGCCCAGTTCCTTGGCCTTCGATTCGCGCATCATGACCAGGGCGGCGGCGCCGTCGTTGATCGACGAGGACGAGGCGGCGGTGACGGTGCCTTCTTTCTTGAACGCCGGCTTCAGCGACGGGATCTTGTCGATCTTCGCCTTCATCGGGCCTTCATCCTTTTCGACCACCAGTTCGCCGGTGCGGGTGGCCAGGGTCACCGGGGCGATTTCCCAGGCAAAGGTGCCGTCGTTGTTGGCGGCTTGCGCGCGTTTCACGGATTCGATCGCGAAGTTGTCCTGGTCTTCGCGGGTGAACTGGTACGTGGCCACGCATTCCTCGGCGAAGGTGCCCATCGAGCGGCCTTCACCGGTTTTTTCGTTGCGCGAGTAGGCGTCTTCCAGGCCGTCGAGCATCATGTGGTCGAACATCGGCGCGTGGCCGATGCGGTAGCCGCCGCGCGCCTTCGGGATCAGGTAGGGCGCGTTGGTCATCGACTCCATGCCGCCGGCGACGACGATGTCGGCGCTGCCGGCCACCAGCTGGTCGTGGGCGAAGATCGCGGCCTGCATCGCCGAGCCGCACATTTTCGACAGGGTGACGGCGCCGGTCGACAGCGGCAGGCCGGCCTTGATCAGCGCCTGGCGCGCCGGCGCCTGGCCCTGGCCTGCCATCAGGCAGTTACCGAAATAGACGTGCTCCACGGTTTGCGGATCGACGCCGGCGCGCTCGACCGCCGCCTTGATGGCCACCGCGCCGAGGTCGCTCGCCGATTTCGAGGAAAAATCGCCCTGGAACGCGCCCATCGGGGTACGGGCGGCGCCAACGATAACGACTGGATCATTCATTGTGTAGGTTCTCCAAATAGGGTGGCGATGCATGCGGATGCGGCGCCGGTGGTGTGGTCTGGTTGTGGAAGCGGATGTGCTGCGGGTAAGGGAAGACGTCTTCCACTTCGCCTCCCAGGATGCGGTCCTTGTGCGCCTGCCACCAGGCGCGGCGCAACAGGTCCGCGTGATGCTGCATGAAAACCTGCCGGATCTTCGGGTTCCCGAGCAGGAAACGGCCGAACTGTTCCGGAAAGACGTCATGTTTGCCGATCGGGTACCAGGGCTCGGCCGCCATTTCGTCTTCCTCGTTGCGCGCCTCTGGAATGTCGCGGAACTGGCAGTCGGTGAGGTATTCGATCTCGTCGTAGTCGTAGAACACGACGCGGCCGTGGCGGGTGACGCCGAAATTTTTATAAAGCATGTCGCCCGGGAAGATGTTCGCGGCGACCAGGTCGCGGATCGCATTCCCGTACTCGAACACGCCGTGTTCCAGCAAGCCCACGTCGCCGGCGCGTTCGGCATTGGCGAGGAAGATGTTCAGCGGCACCATGCGACGCTCGATGTACAGGTGCTTGACGATGATGCGCTCGCCCTCGATCTCGACCTGCGACGGGCAATGCTGGCGCAGCTCGGCCAGCAACTCTTCCGAAAAGCGGGACAAGGGAAAGGCGACGTCCGAGTATTCCAGGGTGTCGGCCATGCGCCCGACGCGGTCGTGGTGCTTGACCAGCAGGTATTTTTCCTTGATCCGGGCGCGCGTCGTGTCCTTCGGCGGCGGATAGAAATCCTTGATCACCTTGAACACATAGGGAAAGGACGGCAGCTCGAACACCAGCATCACCAGGCCGCGGATGCCGGGCGAAATCTGGAACTGGTCGGAGCTGTGCTTCAGGTGCTGCAGGTAATCGCGGTAGAACAGCGTTTTGCCCTGCTTTTGCAGCCCGAGCACGGTATAGATCTCGCTGCGCGGCTTTCTCGGCATCAGGCTGCGCAGGAACTGCACGTAAGCCGAGGGCACTTCCATGTCGACCAGGAAGTAGGCGCGGGTGAACGAGAACAGCAGGGTGATCTGCTCCGGGTCGGTGATCACCGTGTCCAGCACCAGTTGGCCGCGACGGTTGTGCAGCACCGGGATCACGAACGGGTACTCGCGCGCGCCGTTGATGGCGCGGCCGACGATGTAGGCGCCCTTGTTGCGGAAGAACAGGTTCGACAGGACGTGGAACTGCAGGTTCGATTCGGGCTGGTCCAGGCCGAACTGCTCGACCATGCGCGCTTCGACCAGGCTTGTGTCGCGGTCGAGCGCGGCGAAGGGGCGCGCCAGCTGGAAGTTCGAAACGATGCGGTTGATTGCAAAGCGCAGGCCGTCGGCCGCCGGGTAGTAGACGCGGTAGGTCGGCAGCAGCTCCTCGCTCTCGATGTACTCGGTGGAAATCACCGGGCGCACGAAGATGTAATCGTTGTGGTAATAGCTGCGGTGCAAAATGCGGCAGCTGACCGAATTGAAGAAGGTTTCGGCCAGTTCCGGCCGCTTATGTTCCGAGAGCAGGCCGATGTAGTGCAGCTTGGTCTCGCGCCAGACGCGGTCGGTCAATTCCTCGCGTGCATAGCTCTCTTCGAGGACCTGCACGGCTTCCTGGACGCGCTTGTCGTAGAAATCGATGCGCTCGCGCGCGGCCTGCTGCGCGGTGGCCCAGTCGGCCGCCTCGAAATGGCGCTTGGCGTTCTTGCTGGCTTCGCGGAACAGGCGGTAATGCTTGTCGAAGCCGTCGAGGATGGTGCGCGCGATGTCGAATGCGATCTGGGAAGACAGCAGTCTGGGGAACGTCACTTCGGTCATCGTTCGTCTCGCGCAGGTGTCCGTTGAGCGGCCATTTTATTGCATTGCAGCGAAGGGGTGTTGGCTCGGATTCGCGCCGGCATGCCGATTATGGGAATCGCATAACAGACTGTAGGGTGGGGTCCTTGATGCCCCCGGCATCAAGGTCCCCACCCTACGGGTTGCGCATCGATTCTTTTACGCCGTCTCGCCAAACAGCTCGCGCCCGATCAGCATGCGGCGGATCTCGCTGGTGCCCGCGCCGATTTCGTAGAGCTTCGCATCGCGCCAGAGGCGGCCGACCGGGTACTCGTTGATGTAGCCGTTGCCGCCCAGGGTCTGGATCGCTTCGCCGGCCATCCAGGTCGCCTTTTCGGCGCTGTACAGGATGGCGCCGGCGGCGTCCTTGCGCAGGGCGCGCACGGCGGCCGGGTTGTCGGCGCGGTCGCAGGCCTGGCCGACCGCGTACACGTAGGCGCGGCAAGCCATCATGGTCGAATACATGTCCGCGATCTTGCCCTGCATCAGCTGGAATTCGCCGATCGCCTGGCCGAATTGCTTGCGCTCGTGGATGTAGGGAACGACCACGTCCATGCAGGCCGACATGATACCCAGCGGACCGCCCGACAGCACGGTGCGCTCGAAGTCCAGGCCCGACATCAGCACGTTGACACCTTTACCCACGCCGCCCAGCACGTTCTCGACCGGCACTTCGCAGTCCTCGAACACCAGTTCGCCGGTGTGCGAGCCGCGCATGCCCAGCTTGTCGAGCTTTTGCGCGATCGAGAAGCCTTTGAAACCCTTCTCGATCAGGAAGGCGGTCATGCCGCGCGGGCCGGCCTCGATATCCGTTTTCGCGTAGACGACCAGGGTGTCGGCGTCCGGACCGTTGGTGATCCACATCTTGGTGCCGTTCAGGACGTAGCGGTCGCCCTTCAGGTCGGCGCGCAGCTTCATGCTCACCACGTCAGAACCGGCGTTCGGCTCGGACATGGCCAGGGCGCCGACGTGCTCGCCCGAGATCAGCTTCGGCAGGTATTTGCGCTTCTGCTCTTCGTTGCCGTTGCGCTTGATCTGGTTGACGCACAGGTTCGAGTGGGCGCCGTAGGACAGGCCGACCGAGGCCGAGGCGCGCGAGATTTCTTCCATCGCCACGATGTGGGCCAGGTAGCCCATGTTAGCACCGCCGTATTCCTCGCTGACGGTGATGCCGAGCAGGCCGAGTTCGCCCATCTTCTTCCACAGGTCCATCGGGAACTGGTCGGTGCGGTCGATCTCGGCCGCGCGCGGCGCGATCTCGGCCGCTGCAAATTGTTGCACTGCTTCGCGCAGCGCGGCGATGTCTTCGCCATGGTCAAAGGTCAAGCCTGGAAGATGCAGCATGTCGTCCTCTCGGTGAACGGGTTAGCGATATGGGGCGCCTAACAAAACCTCCATGGCTGCGTTGCATCGTCTCTCCGTACAAGCGCGTACTGTCTTCGACGCTGCGTCGGGTGGCCGCATCCCTTGCTCTGAAGGTTTTGTTAGGTGCTCGTGGCACTCGCATCATACTCGCGTGTGACGTTAACGTAAACGTCAAGTAGCGGGCGGATGAGCGCCATCAGGCACTCGTGCGTTTCAGGCAGCCTTGCTGGCGCCGGGCGCCTTGCCGGACGTGGTGTCTTCGGCCAGCAGGCGACGGCACTCTTCCTCGTGGGCGGAAATTTCTTCCAGCGCCATCTCGATGTCGGCCCGCTGTTGTTCCAGCGTTTCGCGCTGGTGCGCCAGCACGCCGAGGAAGCGGTTGATCTGGGCCACCGTATCCTTCGGCGACTCGTACATGTCGACGATGCTCTTGATTTCCGACAGGGTCAGGCCGAGGCGCTTGCCGCGCAGCGTCAGCTTCAGGCGCGTGCGGTCGCGCGGGGTGTAGACGCGGCTGCGTCCGCCCACGCCTTCGCGTTTCGGGCTCAGCAGGCCCTGGTCTTCATAGAAACGGATCGCGCGCGCGGTGATATCGAATTCGCGCGCCAGTTCGGCGATGGTGTAGGTGGTGGCCATGGAAAAAGCGGAGGTGAAAGTGCGGCTTGCGACAATCGCTTAGAATTGATCTTCGACGTTTGCCGTTTACGTCAACGTCAAGCACATTGTAGCGCGCCTGCTTATCTCCGAATACGAAAGATTTGAACCATGAATCCGCTCGAGTCCCAGCTGACCTATCCCTTCGCCGACGAACTGCCCGCGCCGGGCACGGTAAAGGAGGTGGCGCCCGGCCTGGGCTGGCTGCGCATGCCGCTGCCGTTCGCACTCGACCACATCAACCTGTGGGCGCTGAAGGACGAGCGCGAAGGCCGCGCCGGCTGGACCGTGATCGACTGCGGCGTGGCGACCGACGCCACCCGCGCCGCCTGGGAACAGGTATTCGGCGGACCGCTCGCAAGCGAGCCCATCCTGCGCGTGATCGCCACCCACTGCCATCCGGACCACGTCGGCCTGTCGGGCTGGCTGTGCGAGCGTTTCGATGCGCCGTTCTGGCTCACCGCCGGCGAATTCGGCTTCGCGCGCATGATGGCGGCCGCCCTGCCGGGCGTCGACGGTCCGTCGGCGATCCCCCACTTCGAGCGCCACGGGCTGGTCGACCAGGGCATGCTGGAACAGATGCGCAGCCGCCGCAACTATTACCCCTCGCTGGTGCCGAGCGTGCCGGACGCCTATACCCGCCTCCAGGATGGCCAGCAGTTCATGATCGGCAACCACCGCTGGCGCGTGATCACCGGCTTCGGCCATTCGCCGGAGCATGCATCCCTCTATTCGGAGGAACTGAACGTGCTGGTCTCGGGCGACATGGTACTGCCGCGCATTTCGACGAATGTCTCGGTGTTTGCCGTCGAGCCGGAAGGCAACCCCTTGCAGCAATACCTCGACTCGCTCGGCAAGTTCGCCGGCTTGCCCGAGGATGTGCTGGTGCTGCCTTCCCACGGCAAGCCTTTCCGCGGCCTGCATACCCGTATCGCTCAGTTGCGCCAGCACCACGTGGCGCGCCTGGCCGAGGTGCTCGAGGCTTGTCAGGAACCACAAAGCGCGGTCGACATCGTGCCGATCATGTTCCGCCGGCAACTTGATGCCCACCAGCTCAGTTTCGCGCTCGGCGAAGCACTCGCGCACCTGCATAAACTTTGGAATGATGGTATGTTAAAGCGAGTAACTGGCGTCGACGGGATCATCCGTTTCCAACTGATCTGACGGGCCAGAGCCGGATTTCTTTTGGGCTTCCCCAGCCCATCCGGCCCCGACTTGACGGCAATCGGCCGGACGCGCGTGGCCCACACGCGACAAACATTTGCACGAATGTGTATGCATTTCGAATAGGGTGATTCTGCCCGGAAATTTTGTGGCATGATGTCACAAAGTCGACTATCGTCAATTCTCACATCTTTGTTACTTTTCGATTCGTAAAATGTCACAACTGGTCTGTAAGGACAAGAGACTGACATTTATGGTCGAGCATGAAATAGTGCCATCATGAATTCCACGAATGAACGGGAGAGCTTTAGCGAGCGTCTCCAACAGGCGCTGAAGAACGCCCATTACTCACCGGACAGCCCGACCAGACTGGCACGCGAATTTAACATTCGCTTCGAAGGACGACCGATCACCGTGCACGCCGCCCGCAAATGGCTGGTGGGCGAAGCCATTCCCACGCAGGAAAAATTGCGAATGATTGCACAATGGCTGGGTGTGCCCGCCGACTGGCTGCGCTTCGGCGGTCCGGAAAACCCGGGCGACAGCGGCGAAGGCGGCGGCGGCGCGCGCTTCGAGTCGGCCGACGTCAAGCTGATCGCCGACCTGCAACGCCTGGACGAGCACCATCGCCAGCTGGCGCGCGAATTCATCCGCATGCTGGTACGTATCAACCACCAATCCCCTCCGAAGTAAGCCAAATCCTTCCCCACGCCTGCTTTTCCGCTTACAAATTTTCTTCCGAATAAGGCAGTTACAAACCGCTGCGACTGGCGCATAATCGAACTCGTCACAGCCGAGGATCGTGCCGCCTATGAAAAGCAACTACGTGAACACCGCCCAGCTGAAGGAACTGATGACGGCGCCGCCGATGAGCGCGGAACGTCACGCCGAGGTGATGCGCAAGCGCATCGCCCAGCGCAGGATGCTGGAGGAAGCCAGGGAGTTGAAGAAAGCTGGCGACAGCGTTTATTCGAATAAACGCTGATCAGCACGCTGCGTCAGGCGCTCTCGGCGCCGCGCATGCCGGGCCAGCGTGCGGCTTGCGGATTCTCGATGCCGAGCAGGTCCAGCACCCGGTCCAGGGTGTGGTCGACCATCTCGTCGATGCTCGCCGGCCGGTGATAAAAACTGGGCAGCGGCGGGAACACGATGGCACCCATCTCGGTCACGGCCGTCATATTGCGCAGGTGCGCCAGGTTGAACGGCGTTTCGCGCACCATCATGACCAGGCGCCGGCGTTCCTTCAGGATCACGTCGGCCGCGCGCGCGACCAGGTTGTCCGCCAGGCCATGGGCCACGGCGGCCAGGGTCTTCATCGAACAGGGAGCGATCACCATGCCGTCGGTCTGGAACGAACCGCTGGCGATAGCCGCGCCGATTTCGCGGTTCTTGTGCACGACGTGGGCGAGCGCCTCGACCTCGCGCCGCTGCATGCCGACTTCCTGGTGCAGGGTGAGGGAGGCGGCGTCGGACAGCACGAGGTGGGTCTCGACGCCGGGCACGGCGCCCAGCCGCCGCAGCAGCTGCACGCCGTAGATCGCGCCGGTCGCGCCGGTGATGGCGACGACAATGCGGCGCGGTCGCTGGTTCATGACCAGTTGATTACTTCTTGAACATCGCTTGCAGTTCGCCCGACTCGTACATCTCGTTCATGATGTCCGAACCGCCGATGAACTCGCCGTTCACGTACAGCTGCGGAATGGTCGGCCAGTTCGAGAAGTCCTTGATGCCCTGGCGCACTTCCGGATCTTCCAGCACGTTGACGGTGGCGATGTTGTCGACACCGCAGGCTTTCAGGATCTGGATGGCGCGGCCCGAGAAGCCGCATTGCGGGAACTGCGCAGTGCCCTTCATGAACAGCACGACCGGGGTGTTGGTCACGGTGTCTTTGATCCAGGTTTGTACGTCGCTCATTTGATTTTGCCTTGGGGTAGAAATGGATTGGATGCCGTCATTCTATAAGAATTCGGCGGCGCCGGTACGGCCCGCGGCCGCCTTGGACCACCGCCTGTTCCGGCAGGACGACAGGTCGGGTATGATCGCCCACATTTCAACCGTCGCTTCCTGCTCATGCAACAACAACGTCCCAATGCCGCCCCGTCGGCAGGCTTCAATTTCGTGCTGGCCGCGGTGCTCGGCTTCATCGGCGTCTTCGACCTCGTCCTTGGCCTGCGCGGCGAGGGCGCCGGCGTCTTCATCACCGGCCTGGCCCTGACGATCTACGCCGCCACCCTGCTGCGCGACGCCCTGCACATCAAGAAGACCGGCACCCCGGCCTTTACCCGCAAGCGCATGAACTATATCGGCCTGGCCTGCCTGGCGCTGTATTTCTTCGGCATCATGGTCAAGCGCGTGCCGGAGCTGGCGGCGTTTTTTAACTGATGGGTTCGTAGGGTGGGTTCTCGAACCCACGCGGTACACCGTTCGAACAGTCGAAACAGCGCCGCAGGACCGCAAACGATGAGCCCGCGTGGGTTCAAGAACCCACCCTACAACATCTTTCCAAGGCAGACGGCATCTTCACGGCCCACATACCGGCCGTAATTCGGTATCACCCGATACCCCTGCCGTTCGTAGAACGCCACCGCCCGCCCGTTCACGCGCCGCGTCTCGAGCCAGATCGCCCGATACCCGAACGCCAGCGCGCGCCGCTCCAGCTCGCCCAGCAGATGTGGGCCCGCCCCGCTCCCGGGCCGCGCATACATCCGCTTCACTTCCGCCACCCCGGCATCGATCGGCCGCAGCGCACCGCAACCGACCGCCTGCCCGCCAGCGTCGCGCGCCAGCAGTAACACCGAGCGCGGCCCGCGCACGTCGTCCGCATCGAAGGAGGTCGCGCCGCTGTCGCCGCAGATCGCCGCCAGCGCCGCGTCCAGCTCGGCGATCAGCGCACGCGCTTCAATGCAATCCGGATCGGCGGCGGCGCAGGCGATCACGAAGCTGCTTGCCTGTTATTTGCGCAGCTTGGCAAAGGCCGCCGCCATCGCGCCGCCGGCTGGTGCCGGTGCCGAACGCTCCTGGCGCTGGTGCTGGCCGAGGCGCTTGGCATCCTGGCGGTCGCCGCGCTGCTCCGGTTTCGAACCGGCGGCCGGCGCGGAATCGGACAGGCGCATGGTCAGCGCGATGCGCTTCCTCTTCACATCCACTTCCAGCACCTTCACCTTCACCACCTGCCCGGCCTTCACCACCGTGTGCGGATCCTTGACGAAGGTGTTCGACAGCGCCGAGATGTGGACCAGGCCGTCCTGGTGCACACCGATATCGACAAAGGCGCCAAACGCCGCCACGTTGGTGACCACGCCTTCCAGGATCATGTCCGGACGCAGGTCGGAAATCTCCTCGACGCCCTCCTTGAAGGTGGCGGTGGTGAATTCCGGCCGCGGATCGCGCCCCGGCTTTTCCAGCTCCTTCAGGATGTCGGACACGGTCGGCACGCCGAACTTCTCGTCCGCATACTTCGCCGGGTTCAGGGTCTTGATCAGCGACGTGTCGCCGATCACCGCCTTCATCTCGCGCTGGATGTCGGCCAGGATTTTTTCCACGACCGGATAGGATTCCGGGTGCACCGCCGAAGCGTCGAGCGGATTGTCTCCGCCGATCACGCGCAAGAAACCCGCCGCCTGTTCGAAGGTCTTCTCGCCCAGGCGCGGCACCTTTTTCAACGCCGCGCGCGAAGCGAAAGCGCCCTGCATGTCGCGGTAGTTGACGATGCTCTGCGCCACGCTGGAAGACAGGCCCGAGACGCGCGCCAGCAGCGGCGCCGAGGCCGTGTTCACGTCCACGCCGACCGCGTTCACGCAGTCCTCGACCACGGCGTCGAGCGAGCGCGCGAGCTGGGTTTGCGAGACGTCGTGCTGGTACTGGCCGACGCCGATCGACTTCGGATCGATTTTCACCAGTTCCGCCAGCGGGTCCTGCAGGCGGCGTGCGATCGACACCGCGCCGCGCAGCGACACGTCCAGCTCCGGCAGTTCGCGCGAGGCGAATTCCGAGGCCGAGTAGACCGAGGCGCCCGCTTCCGAGACGACGATCTTCTGGAGCTTGAGCTCTGGATTCTGCTTGATCAGGTCCTGCGCCAGCTTGTCGGTTTCGCGCGAAGCGGTGCCGTTGCCGATCGAGATCAGGGACACGTTGTGCCTGGCCGCGAGCTGGCCCAGCACGTGCAGCGCGCCGTCCCAGTCGTTGCGTGGCTGGTGCGGGTAGATGGTGGCGGTATCGACCACCTTGCCGGTAGCGTCGACCACGGCCACCTTGACGCCGGTGCGCAGGCCCGGGTCCAGGCCCATGGTGGCGCGCTGGCCGGCCGGTGCCGCCAGCAGCAAGGACTTCAAATTGCGCGCGAAGACCTGGATCGCGTCCAGCTCCGCCTTCTCGCGCAGCGCGCCCATCAGTTCCGTCTCGATGTACATGAAGCTTTTTACACGCCAGGTCCAGCGCGCGGTGTCGAGCAGCCACTTGTCGGCCGGACGGCCTTGCGCCTTGATGCCGAAGCGCGCGGCGATGCGCGATTCGCAGGGGTTGTGCGGCGCATCCCACTTCGGCTTCTCGGGCTCGGTATCCAGGCGCAGGGTGACGTCGAGGATGCCCTCGCGGCGGCCGCGCATCAGCGCCAGCGCGCGGTGCGACGGCACGGTGGCCAGCGGCTCGGAATAATCGAAATAGTCGGCGAATTTCTCGCCCTCGTCCTGCTTGCCGTCGACCACCTTCGATTCGACCACGCCGTGCTCCTGCACGTATTCGCGCAGCGACTGCAGCAGGGTCGCATCTTCGGCGAAACGCTCCATCAGGATCTGGCGCGCGCCGTCCAGCGCCGCCTTGGTGTCGGGCACGCCCGGGTTGTTCACGCCGTCGGCATTCGTGAAGGCTTCACGCAGGTACTGCGCGGCGACTTCCTCGGGGTTGAGGGACGGGTCGGCCAGCAGCGAGTCGGCCAGCGGCGCCAGACCCGCTTCGACCGCGATCTGCGCCTTGGTGCGGCGCTTCTGCTTGTAGGGCAGGTA